>DATDXH010000092.1:0-27857 GCA_035289405.1 archaeon
AAAGAAATTCATGTACATGCCCAATGCATTTGTATGGCACATCAAAACACGACAGGGCGGAGCCGACAAGAACTATGAACATTTTTATTTGTGCGGCAAATACCACCGGGTCTTTGCAGACAGGTTTTTCCCAAAATGGAAGTCACATTTATCCTGGATATTTTGGTCTGTTTCACCGCCCTGCATATGGCTGTGCGTGCTGCTCGCAATCTACAGACGTGATCTGTCAATACTCAAATGGCACAAGGGTCTTTGGGGATTGTAAATTATAGTTCTCCAAGGAAAATACAATGTCACACCCTTGGAAACTATATGTGAAGCAAATGTGTAATACCGTACTATTTATTTGCTTCATTATAATTCCATTACTGCACTAGAAACACTTTAAATCCTTTCTTTCCATCTTCTCCAAATGCGGGCACTAATAACTGGCATCACGGGGTTCACCGGCAGCCATATGGCCGAGTACCTGCTCAAGAACGGCCACGAAGTCGTTGGAACCGTACGCGGGCGGAATAGGCAAACAGAATTCATAGACGGCCTCAAGAACAAAATAACACTTCTCGAATGTGACCTTACAGACACGAACTCCGTCTCGCAGACGCTTGACGAGGCTACGCCCGACGTTATATTTCATCTTGCTGCGCAGTCCTTCGTGCCTACAAGCTGGCGGGCTCCGCAGGAAACAATCAACACGAATGTCATAGGCACACTCAATGTCTTGGAGTCCATGAGGAGGTCAAAAACAGATGCAGTAATCCAGATAGCGGGCAGCAGCGAGGAGTACGGGCTTGTACACGAGAACGAAACGCCAATAAAAGAGACAAACCAGCTGAGGCCGCTAAGTCCGTATGCAGTTTCCAAGGTTGCGCAGGACTTGCTTGGCTACCAGTACCACAAGAGCTACGGAATGAAAGTCGTGCGCACACGCGCATTCAACATAGTTGGGCCTCGCAGCGCAGAGAAAATAGTCACTGCGGCATTCGCCAAACAGATAGCCGAGATAGAGAGAGGCGCAGAGCCGGTTATACACGTGGGCAATCTTGACGCGTTCAGGGATTTCACGGATGTGCGCGATATAGTACGCGCTTACACACTTGCGGTCGAGAAGTGTGAGTATGACGAGGTGTACAATATATGCTCAGGGAAGACTTGGAAGATACGGGACGTGCTACAAATGCTGCTTTCTATGTCTACAAAGAAAATTGAAATACAAGAGGACCAAGCAAGGATGAGACCTAGTGATGTCCAGATACTTCTCGGGGACAATACAAAGTTTCGCAGCAAGACTGGCTGGGCACAAAAGATACCATTTGAGCAGACACTGAAAGATGTCATGAATTACTGGAGAAAGAAGGCCTAGTAGATTTACACTAAGGTAGTTTTTAGATTTAAAATGTCTACTATGTTATAGTTAACCAAGTAAAGAATCCGGATATTATAACTTGGTTTACTATGCTCAGAAAGCAAAGCTTTCTGGCATGCCGAAGAACTTTGTTCTTCGAGCATATGTGACCAACTTGTGTTATACGAGAAAGAACGAAGTTCTTTCTGTACAACAAGAGCTTGCTCTTGTTTGTATACCAAATATTAAGTTGGTCAACTATAATAGAGGATGTGATTTTATGGACTGGAATGGCGTTAGAGTTCTTGTAACAGGCGCGGACGGGTTTATGGGTTCGCATCTTACAGAGCGGCTTTTACGTGAAAGGGCAGACGTTTCTGTTTATGTACGCGGAACATCTGACAGTGGCACTGTCCAATACAAGCTGAAAAATATAAACCACATACAAAAGGATCTTAAATCAATAGTTACTGGCAACATAGGGAATGCCGATTCTATAAAACTAATAGAAAAAAACAATCCACAAATAATTTTTCACCTCGCGGCCGATGCTTATGTGCCGAATTCTTTCGAGCACCCTCTTGAGGTTATGGAAACAAATGTCATAGGCACACTAAATGTACTACACGCTTCTATGCACCTGAAAGAACTTCAGCAGGTTGTTTGTACATCTTCGAGCGAGATATACGGTTCTTCCAGCATACCCATAAACGAGGACCACCCACTCAACCCTACCTCGCCTTATGCCGCATCAAAGGTGGCTGCAGACAGATATTGCTTTTCTTACTGGAATACCTATAAACTACCCGTTGCGATAATAAGGCCGTTCAACACTTACGGCCCTAGACATACCTATGACGTAATACCAAAATTCATCAACCTAGCTCTACAAAACAAGAACCTTACTATATACGGGACTGGAAACCAGACAAGAGATTTTACGTACGTCGACGACATGATAAGCGCATTTATTTTAATGGGATCGGAAAAGAAGGCTATTGGCCAGGCCGTAAATTTTGGCACTTCAAAAGACATAAGCATAAAGGATGTGGCCGAAAAGATAATAAAAATAAGCAGGTCAGCCGCAAGGACGGTGCATGTGAAAGAAAGACTTGCAGAAGTTACAAGACTTTGCTGCGATTACAATAAGGCTAATAAGCTGTTTGGATGGGCCCCTACTATAGGGATAGATGAAGGTCTAAAAAGAAATATAGAATGGGCTTCTGCAAGTACAAAATTCTAGACATGAGGCAATGATAACGATGCGTATAATTATAATAGGCCCAACACTTTTGACAAGGCATTGTTTGGAGGCAATTATAACAGAAGGCAAAGATGAAATATTGGCTGTTTACGTACTCGACGACACATTTGCATGGGTTAAAAGCCGTTTTGCAATTATGGATGATACAGCGCAAAAAAATAACATAAATCTTTACAAGGTATCAAATATAAACGACAGGTCTGTAATTGATCAGATTAAAAAATTCCAGCCTGACGTAATTCTCGAGCTTGGCTGGTCCCAGATAATTTCACCTGAGATACTTTTGATACCTAAAAAGGGCTGTATAGGTGTTCATGCGTCATTGCTGCCTAAGAATAGGGGTGCTGCATCGCTTAATTGGGCACTTATCAAAGGCGAGAAGAAAACGGGCGTCACACTTTTTTATCTTGCTGAGAGGCCAGATGACGGTGATATAATAGCCCAAAAGGAATTCGCTGCGGACGAACGGGATGACATTGAAACGTTGCACGCAAAATCAGACCTCGCAAGCGTTGAACTTCTAATGGAAAATATGGGTGCTATAAGAAATGATACTGTTAAAAGAATACCGCAAGACATGAAACAAGTCACGTACACACCTAGAAGAAAACCGGAAGACGGGGTAATAAGCTGGACAAGACCCTCCATTGAAATTTACAACTGGGTAAGGGCCCAGTCGCACCCTTTTCCAGGCTCATTCACATTTTGGAAAAACAAAAAATTATATGTGTGGCGCGTAAAAATTTCTGAATACAAGTCTGTCTCAAGGCCTGGAGAGATTTCCATGATTAAAAACAAACAGGGCGTACTTGTAAATACGACTGATAACATGATCCTCTTGGAACGTGTTCAATTTGATAATGGAATAGAGATGTGGGCCGATGAACTAGCAAGAAAATACAACCTTCAAGATGGTGATTTCCTTGGATAATAACATAAATAATGCTATGTCATGGCTACTGAATTCCGGAATACAAAATACAAAAGACGACAATACTGGCAGTTTTAATGCTTGGTATGACATGTCTACAGGAACCTACCCATTTATTTATTCAGAGATAACTGGGTACGGAATAAGTACACTGGTTTATGCAAACTCTATCAACAAGGATGATGCCTACAAGGAACATGCAAAGACTGCGGCCAACTGGATTATAAATTTAATGACTGCGAATGGCAACATTATTGCAAGAATTTATTCTGGCCACAAACCTGATTTAAAGTATTTTGGTAGTAATGTATCTTACACATTCGATAATGGAATGGTTCTTTCTGGTCTTGTAAGTATTTACTTGGCAACAAAAGATGACAAGTACCTACTAGCAGCGATAAAAATTGCAGAATCCATCTTGAAGACGCAAAAAAGTACAGGACTATTCAATGCAGCTTACGATGCAGCAACCGGGGAATATATTGATATTCAGGACAAGTGGTCGACACAGTCTGGAAGCTATCACGCAAAGCTTGCCATAGGGCTTCTTGATTTGTACGAGGCAACACATAATAAAATTTTTAAAGACGCAGCGGTTGGCGTATGCAACGCATCACTTGGGTTGCAGGCTGATGACGGCAGGTTTGTAACACAACAGAATGAGAACAGCACACATATGCATCCACACTGCTATTCGGCAGAAGGACTCGTCTACGCGGGAATTGGCCTTGGTGAAAAGCGGTTCCTTGATAGTGCCTTGCGCGCTGTTAAATGGGCCCTTGATAACCAACTTAGTAATGGTGGCATGCCGTGCAAATATGTCGATGGCAAATTCATTGAACATGAACGCAGCGATACGCTTGCGCAGGTTCTTAGATTAGGGGTAATCCTGAAGGATATCGGATTGCTCGTTGGTTATGAAAAGCGTCTGGAGCGGCTAGCTTCTAGGCTTGTTCAGTTCCAAAACACTTCAGTTGATAATAGCGGTGGATTTTTCTACGGAACGGAGCTTGACGGAACAAAAAAACCTCACCTAAATTCGTGGGTGACCATGTTTTCCATACAAGCAATGCACATGTACAATAGTTACACAAAAGGCGAAAGAATAGAATTAAAGCCTTTTGTATAGCCATAAGTTTATGGATAAAGTTTTTTCTATTATAGAAAAAGAAAAACAACGCCAGCTTGATACGTTAGAACTTATCCCTTCGGAGAACTACGTTTCGCAGGCCGTATTAAGGGCTTTAGGGTCTGAAATGAATAATAAGTACTCTGAGGGTTACCCTGGCAAGCGCTATTACGGCGGCAACATTTTTGTAGATGAAATAGAGAACATAGCTATAGAACGTGCAAAGAAACTCTTTGGTACAAACCACGCAAACGTACAGCCCTATTCAGGCAGCCCAGCCAATATGGCGACTTGTTTTGCATTGCTGGAACCAGGTGAAAAATTAATGGGCATGAGCCTTTCTTATGGTGGACATCTAACACACGGTCATGCTGTGAACTTTTCAGCCCGATATTACGGCTCTGCGCAGTACCCAACAGGAAAAGACGGGTGGCTAGACTACGATCTTATAGAAGAAATAGCGAGACGCGAAAGACCAAAACTTATTTTTTGTGGTGCAACAGCCTATTCGCGCGTCTTCGATTTTAGACGTCTCGGAGAGATAGCGACATCAGTGGATGCATTTCTTGTGGCCGATGTCGCGCACATAGCAGGTCTAATAATCGGGGGCGTTCATCCAACCCCAGTTGGCATAGCTGATGTTATTACAACAACTACACACAAGACGCTGCGCGGGCCGAGGGGTGCGATGATATTGTGTAATGGCAACAGTTCTGACCCGCTCAAGGTGCCGGAAAAGACGCGCAATAACCTACCGTCTCTGATCGATCGTGCAGTATTTCCAGGCTTGCAGGGTGGTCCTCATAACCACACTACGGCCGGTATAGCTGTTGCTCTTGGCGAGGCATTGGAGCCATCCTTCGCTGAATATGCAAAACAGATAGTCAAAAACGCAAAAGTTTTGGGTGCGACTCTTATAGAGAACGGTCTTGATGTGGTCACTGGTGGCACTGATAACCACCTATTACTTCTTGACCTAACCAAAATCGGAATCACTGGCAAAGAGGCAGAAACATTACTTGATATTGCTGGAATAACTGTCAACAAGAATACAGTACCTTTCGATAAAAGAAAACCGTTCGATCCTAGTGGCATAAGACTGGGCACACCTGTCGTGACTACAAGAGGTATGAAAGAAAGTCATATGGGGTTAATCGGCGACATGATTGTTGATGTTCTGATCAGGAAAAAGAAACCAGAATATGTTAGGGAGAGTGTGTTCGATCTTTGTAAAGACTTTCCAGCTTTTGCATGGTGATTGTATGGCGGCACAAATACTGGACGGCATGAAAATAGCATCAAGTATAGAGGAAGATGTTAAAAGAGTGCTTAGTAATTCCGATGTCAAGCCTTCAATAGTATTTTTTGTTGTGGGCGACAACCAAGCAACCAAAGTTTACGTAAGGAAAAAACAGGAGGCATGTGAAAGGGTTGGAATTTTATCTAATGTTGTCTCATTTAATGGGGACGTTTCGGAGAATGAGTTGATAGAAAAAATACAAGAGGTAAACTCCTCCAACACAACCGGTATAATAGTCCAGCTGCCGCTGCCAAAGCATATAAATGAGAACTTAGTCGTCTCATCTATTTCTACGGAAAAAGACGTGGATTGCATGCACCCAGAAAATATAGGCAAACTTCTCTACTCTTCGGAGCTTGTACCTTGCACTGTGTCAGGGATAATGAGACTTATAGAAGAAACAGGTACAAATGTCGCTGGCAAGAATGTGACTGTGATAAACAGGCGACATATAGGTAAGTGCCTTTCCATACTACTGTTAAACATGAAAGCCACCGTGTCGGTGTGCGGACGTAACAGCCAACTAGAACTTTATACAAAACACGCTGACATAGTAATTAGTGCTGCCGGATCTCCGGGGTTGATAAAAAGAGACATGATAAAACCGGGAGCGGTTGTAATTGATGTTGGAATAAGCATGTACGAAGGAAAAATAAGGGGTGATGTAGACGACAACGTCAGAGATATCGCCTCGTTTGTCACGCCTGTGCCGGGCGGCGTAGGTCCCATGACAGTTGCAATGTTAATGAAGAATACGTCTGACATGGCTGTGAGAAACTCAATTAGCCATGATTTATACAAGAAACACAACATTTAATTTTTGTTGTTACACGGTGTAATTAATGGAAACTAATTTGATATTATTGATCGCCCTTGGTATTGCATTTAATGTTTCTATAAGGCTAATCTTGCGAGGTTCAAGACATTTTATAGGAGTAGATGCTATGCCGGCATTTCCAATTGCCGCTGGTTACCTCTACGGATTTACCGGCGGATTATGGGCGGGTATAGTGATTTCTGTAAGCTATTATTTCATGGGTGGCAAGAACATTTCATACGCACCTCTTATAGTTTTAATTAACGCGCTCGTTGGAGCATTTTCTACATTATTTGCTGGCTGGACGTTCGTAACGGCAGGATTTTTACTACTTTTTGTTTATCATGCGATTTCGCTGTTCGTAGTCTCTACGTTAAGCGAACCAGGGCCTGGATATTTCACTTTTATGGTGTTAAATCTCGTATCTTCCGGTTTGATAATTTATTTTGCCTCACAATTTATATGAGTAGTCAGAATTTTAGCGTAGTATATTTCTAGGCTTGTACCAAAATGTGGTATATTTATGGCGTTTAAATCCTTTTTTCAGGTTTGTTATCTATGAAAATCGCCATCATAGTCGGAACAAGACCAGAAATAATAAAATTCAGTCCAATAATACGTATATGCGAACGTGATAAAATAGATTATTTTGTAATACATACCGGGCAGCACTACTCGTATGAAATGGACAGCATATTCTTCAAGCAGTTGAAGTTGCCGCAGCCCAAATACAATCTTGGCATAAAATCTTCGGCGCCTCATCTACAGGGAGAACATACAGGCAAGATGCTGATAGAAATAGAAAAAATACTGCTGAAGGAAATGCCTTCTATAGTTCTTGTTCTTGGCGATACAAATACTGTTCTCGCGGGCGCACTAACGACGAAGAAAATAACTACTACCAAGTCTTTCACAGGATTCGATATCAAACTTGGCCATATCGAAGCTTGTATAAGGAGCCACTGGGACGAGATGCCTGAAGAGGTGAACAGGAAAATAGCAGACCATTTATCGGATTTTCTTTACGCACCTACAGCCAAGTCAGTCGATAATGCCCATAGGGAGAATATAGACATGAGTAAAATAATTATAACAGGGAACACAATAGTTGATGCGGTTCATCAGATATCGGAAATAGCGAAAGATGTGAAAATATTGGATGACATGAAACTCGACGGGCAGAAGTATCTTGTTGCAACGATGCATCGCCAAGAGAATGTCAATTCCGAAAAAAGATTCGTAGGCATATTGAAAGGCCTCGAAAAAATATATAAGAAATATCGTATGCCAATTGTTTATCCTATACATCCCCGTACACGAAAAATTATAGATAAGATGGGCATTGTGATGCCTGAAGGCGTGATAGAAACAGAGCCTCTGGGGGTTTTAGAATTTTTCCAGCTGCAGAAAAACGCATGTTTGGTGCTGACAGATTCTGGAGGAGTTCAGGAGGAAACATGCATATTGGGTGTCCCGTGCGTTACCCTCAGGGATAATACAGAAAGACCAGAAACGCTTGATGTTGGAAGCAATATACTGGCAGGCGCCGACCCAGATGTAATACTCTCCTGCGTTGACGAGATGCTGACGAGGCCACGAGAATGGAAAAACCCGTTTGGCGATGGCAATGCAGCCGAAAAAATTATTCAACATATTCTTAAGAATGTCTAGGTCAATATGTATTTGTGATTTTATGAAAGATTTTATGTCTGTCGTAATACCTGCCTATAACGAGGAGCAGAATATAAAAAGGATACAGGATGAACTCATGCCAGTTATGAAAAGTATGCCACTGACTTACGAGATTATAGTAGTCGACGATGGTTCTACCGACAATACTTATAATGAGGCCCTGAAAATTTCAAAGACAAATAAAAAAGTCCGGATAGTAAGACACAAGAGGAACATGGGCCTTGCAGCGGCCACACGTACTGGCATAAAAAGTTCTCGAGGCAATATTTCAGTTTTTCTGGATTCTGATTTTACCTTTCATCCCAGCGAGATGCCTAAACTTTATAAAAAATATAAAGAAACTGGTTGCGATTGCGTTGTCGGCTCCCATTTTGGCCCGAGTGGCGATCCTGATCTATTGTTCCACAGGCTTGTATTGAGCAAAGGCGTTAACAAGCTTTACAGCACATTTCTTGGCAAAAAGATATCCACAATAAGCTCCATTTTTCGTCTTTACAAAACAGCCGAAATAAAGAAACTCAAGCTAAACAGCAAGGGATTTGACATATGCGCTGAAATCCTTGTCAGGATGATACAAAATAAATGCCACATAGAGGAGGTTCCGGTAAGGCTGACTACTAGGATATATGGCGAGTCAAAGCTTAACAACAGGAAAGAATTTGTAAATCATATTAAGATGCTCTCTAAGGTGGCGTCGTGGAAGATAAAGGGAAAACAATGAAATCCCCAAAAATAGCTAATTGGCACATACTAATCTTGATACTTATTTTTGCATTAATTTTAAGACTCCCTGGCATAAGCGCAAATTTTACCGGCGATGAGATAGATACAGTTGGTCCTGCAAGGAACTTTGTTGTTGCTGGAGATTTCAGAGCGTTTGATACGGCACATGGACCATCTTATAATTTCACACACCCTCCTGTAAGGACGCTTCTGTATTCTTACTGGGCACTCATGTTCGGGTTTTCAGATATAGCCTTGAGATTGGTTTCAATAGTGTTTGATATATTTTTTATTGTTGTAGTTTTTTTAATTGCTAAAAGTGTCTATTCTGAAAAAGTCAGCATCATTGCTGCCGGACTAGCTGCCGTTTCAAGATATTCTATATGGTTTGCTGACACAGCCAGCGTTGATACTGGGCATTTTTTGTTCACGACGTCAGCAGCGGTCTTGTTCTTCCTTATTTATGTAAAAAATGACGACAAAAGATATCTTGGAACATCTTTTATTTTCCTTCTCGTAAGCATGCTGACAAAATTTAGTACAATCATAATTTTTATACCTATTATCGTTGGGGCATATTTTTACAAAAAAAGTACAGTTGGTGCAGTTTTAATTGTATCGGCTCTCTTATGTACAATATTTTTCATGTTTGTGATTTCTTCTATATTTAACAACGGTCAGATGTTTGAAGAGCCTCTCAAGGTATTTTTAGAGTACTCAAGTAGCAGCTCCCCAAGTATTGGCGAATACCTGTTTAATAAAGTATTCAAGGTTGCGACAATATCGTGGCAGATGACACCATTCTTCGCCATAATGGTCTTTGCGGCCATTTATACACTTAAAAAAACGAAGGATTTCTTCATCATGGCATGTTGGCTAATTTTAGGGTTTTTTATTGTATTTGTGCCGTATGGTCAAGATTCACAGAGATATTTTGGTGTAGCACTGACCCCTGCTTACATACTTGTAGCCAAATACATTGAGTCATTTGATTTCAGGAACAAGGTCATGTTACTATCGGTATTAGCTACTGTCGCTATCTCTTTATTTATTGGGCTCAATGACTTGATGGGATATTATGCTCCAGCTTACCTTGGAATATTCTACATAGCGGCAGTTTTGCCTATAATGCACAGGAAATATATGAAACCTGTCCTTATGGGAGGATTCTTGGGGCTTAGCCTGTTTTTTGCACTTACACACGCCAGTAATTTGTACATAGTGTCAGACTCGGTTGATGCGTTGTCAAAAAATGTAATTGATAACAATTACATGTACAAGGAAGTATGGGCGAGCAAAGACATAGCCTACTATATAACCCCAAAAAATGAAACGGTCTACCTAAATTTAATACCAGATATAAACTTCTTCACTATGGAAAATCTAAGAGAGAACAATGTCATGTATATAGCATTTTATTCAACTCCAGACGAGAATAAAATTATCGAAGCGGCAGAATTTTGTTTGGATGCATACACTTACAGTTCTTACGGACATACAATAGGCTTCGTATGCCGTGTAGATCAAGGCAAGCTTTAGACTCACTCAGTTTGCGCCATTTCGAATGTAGTTCCGGATTCCCACCCGAAGCTTCTTTTAACCATCATGTCAAGGAATTTTATACTGGCAGTTTTCTCGAATTTATGCTTTTCCCAGTTCTTCTTGTAGTTTGCAGACAACGCGCGTATGAAGAACTTGGGGACTCTTGTGTTTCTAAGAACCTGGCAAAGCCGTTTTCCGTCGACAAATTTAGACGTGTACATTATTGTCTCTAGCATCTCTTTCTTGTCCTGTATCCATGGCGTATAGGTCTGCTGCCTGCTGAAGGCCACCCATTCCTCCAGTGTTTTTGGCACTACAAATCCCTGCTGCACGGCGTAGTCGAACAGAGGCGCACCGAGGTACGGCACAAAGATGTAGAACTGTGTTATATGAGCGTTCCGGTTTTCTTTGACCAGTTGCAACGCAAGGTCAACGGTTTCCATGAGCTCCTCGTACGATTCGCCTGGAAAGCCCATCATGAAATTGTAAAATGCCTTGATATTTGTTTGTGCGAGTTTTTTATTGGCCGCGATCATCGTCGCTTTGTTTTCAGCCTTGTTAATGAGTTTCAGTATACGGTCGCTGCCCGACTCAACGCCTGGCTCTACAACGCGCAGGCCCCCTTCCTCGAGTTTTTTCATGTCCGTAATTAACATGTTGTCCATACGTGCCTGCATGGACCAGCTGAATTCACCGTTAATCATTTCAGCTATTCTTTCAGCACGTCTTGGATTCGACGTGAAGTTCTCGTCGTAAAATTTCACGACGTTGAGCTTGTACTTCTTTACCATCTTGCTTACACGTTCGTAGGCAAGCTCGGCTGTCATGCTCCTCCAATTCCCCTTGCTTATTCCTGCCGTGCTACAGAATGTGCATGTGTAAGGGCAGCCGCGGCTCGAGATAAAGGGCAGTGTTCGTTCCTTGGCGTCAAATGAAATTCCGCCGCTTTTCACATAATTCTCAACGTCGACAAGATCGTACGGTATTTCCGGTATCTTGTTCGGATCTGGCGATTCCGCTCGCGGGTTCATTTTAATGGCGCCATTCTCTTTGTAGGCTATACCATTTACACTATCAAGTTTGGTTTTGCCGTCAAGCGCAGCCATTATGTTCTGCAGAACAAACTCGCCTTCGCCCACTACGATCATGTCGATTAGATTATGGCCTATGGTCTGTTCTGGCATAAGGGTCGCATGCACGCCTCCCCATAGGACAACCGATTTTGAATTGTTCTTTACAGAGCGTGATATATCCAGTGCATATTTGAGTTGTGTCCCTGTCATCGATGGTATCAAAACAACGCGCGGCCCTTTTGACAGTTCATTAGAAAAATTGGATTCGAAGTTGTCGTCTACCCTCTGGTCTAGTATCTTTACGTTATAATCGGCGTGCAAAGTGGACACCGTAGACAGGAGGCCTAGCGGAAGCTCGACTGACGAATTCTTTATATCGTATCCCGTCTTCGGGTACACTCCTAAGATGTCTGCCATTTTCATTATTACAATAGGCGAACTTTTAAGGTTTCTGTATAGTAGAAAGAATGACATCATATGGGAGTTGGCAAGAGGTTCTTTGGGCGTAATTACGGGCTTATTCTACTTGCCATTATTTTGGTAACAGCTTTTTTTCTCCGGTTTAACGACCTTTCATGGGAGACATATGGGTATGGAGAAGTTGAAATAAAGCAGGCCGCAGACGAATACGTAAAAGGAAATTTCGTGAATAATTTTTATATCTTTGATACGCCTCCGCTTAGCAAATATATGTTTGCATTGTCGATTGCAATTTTCGGGGCCTCGGAATCCGCATTGAGAATAGTGCCGCTTATTTTTGGCATGCTAACGATTGTGGCGATATTCCTTGCAACAAGAAAAATGTACAATGAAAAGACGGCTTTGCTCGCCTCCGCAATAACGGCCTTTTCCATACTCCAAATAGAGTTCAGCCGATACGCGCAGCTAGAGACCATGTTAAGCTTTTTTTACGTTCTTACAGTATATTTCCTCTGGGGAGCTGTCAACAACAGGAAATATGCGTACGTCTTTTTCGGGCTATCACTTGGCCTGTCAATTGCAATAAAATTCACGTCAGTTATAATCCTCGTCGGAGCGCTTGTTTACATATTATATACAAAACAAGTAAAATTCTCCATAAAACCCAGCTTTTCAATTAGCATTAAAAACTGGATATTGAAGTCACTTGTCATAGCGCTAGCCGTTTTTATAGTATCATGGCCTTTCGGGTTTTCACAGCTTTACATGTCTGCCGATATAAGTGTGAATTATGGCGGGCAAATAAGGGAACAGCATATAGAAGCCGACGCCCCAATAATGCTACTGTCTTTTGCCAGACGTATCTTTTCTAGCGTGGAGTCTGATGTTGTTTACCCTCTAGCAATGAAAATACCGATATTGAATTACTTTCTTCTTTATGCGGTAAGGGAGAGCCTACTATTTTTGGCGCTGCTTGTTGCTGGCATTTATTTCGCGGCCAGGAAGCCGCTGCAACAGGACAGACTGATAATAATATTTATTGTAACGTTCCTTGTACTGCTTTCGTTCCAGAGGACTCTCATATCATACCGCCATATAGTTCCTATGGTGCCTCTTCTTGCCATTATTTCATCCAGGTGGCTGACAAAATTAAGCAACAGTAAGCAGTTCGTGTCGATATCTGTAATAGGTTTAATACTTCTGCTGTACGCAGCCCTTTCCGGCACGTCTTATTCACTTTCATACAACCCGCTTAAGAATGTTCTTGGCGTCCCAGACTCGGAGTTCAGGTTTTCGGAAGGCATGCGAGAGACTATAGACTATGCCAAAGAAAATTGCGAGAGCGTTTTCACGAGCGACTATTACAAGTTCATAATGGAGCCTTATTACGACAAATTCTCGCCTTCTGCGGAATGCGCTGTAAAGGGAATTAGCGGCACCGCCATGGTCGATGAATATGTTGTGTCGCATAGTTGCGTAATATCAAAAACAATAACCAAGAATTCTATAAGTCTTATCGAGATTTATTCGTGCTGAAGCTACTGGCTAAGTACCATACCCTTGACTACTTTCAAGCCCGTCATGTTTTTCTTAAGCTCCGAGAAAGACCGGATCTTTGAGACCCTTCTTAAGATATACTTCGGGCGCATGTAAAATCTCCTGAACGCTTCCCTATGAATTTCAAGCAACTCCTCGCGGTTCTTGTATCCGTGCGGCACGAAGACCGGCGACCATCCATGGTAATCCTTGAAATTCTTGTCCAATGTGCCCCACTTTTCATAGTTGTCCCACAGCTGGGTGCCGGGATAGGGCGTTGTAATTGAAAATTGTGCGTAATCAGGATCCATTTCTATTGCAAGCTGGATTGTCTTACGTGCAAGTTCGGGCGTTTCGCCGGGTAGCCCGACCATGAAGGAGCCCCTTATTTCTATCCCGGACTTTTTCACGAGCTTGACCGCTGCTTTCATCTGTTCCACTGTCATCTTCTTTGTTATGTTGTCCAGCAGCTCTTGCGCACCCGACTCTATACCGAAGAATATGTTCCAACATCCGGCCTTTTTCATCGCATGGAGCAACGGCTCGTCTATAAGATCCAGACGTGTATAACATGACCAAATTATACCTTCTTTTTCCATCTCCTTGCAGAACTCATGGGTCCATTTCTTGTTTATTGTCAGTATGTCGTCCCAGAAGGCAATTTCCTTTATCTTGTAAGTTTCTTTGAGTTGCCTTATCTCGGTCATCACGTTTGCAACACTCCTCTGCCTGAAAAGACCCATCGCGTCAAAGCAGAACGTGCATGTAAACGGGCAGCCCCTGCTGGTCACCATTTGGAACGTGCCAGGATCTTTTTTGTAAGTATTGGGAAGTGAGGAGTATTTTGACATATCAAGCAGGTGCCGCGCGGGCAGCGGCAAAGAATCGAGGTCCTTGACCTTGCCTGCGTTGACCACCCTAAGCTGCTTGTACTTGTCAAGATTGTTTACAATGTCAATTATTATATTGTCGGCCTCTTCCTGCACTATTATGTCAGCCCTTGTCGTTTGCGCAAGCTCTTTCGCCATTATAGTCGCGTGCGGCCCGCCCAACAGCACTACGACATTCGGAAACTGGTTTTTAATCAGGTCACAAAGCTCCTTTGTAACGTCGGCAAGGGACGTTAAAGCGGCTATACCGACCAGCTCAGGCTGAAAATTCATTATTTCTGTTGTGATATCGCCTGCGCCATGGTTATTGACGGGACAGTCCATTATATGAACTTCATGCCCCTCCCTCTCAAGGACGGCTGCCATGTAGCATAGGCCAAGCGGCGGCAGGAAACCCCCAATACCTTCCACGTTGTGGGCGTACCTTTCAGTAAGCGTTTGCGGCGGAAAAATTAGTAATACTCTCATGATTCATAGTAAGGTGTATACCTTTAAGAAATTGTCCCGGCACGATGCGGCGAGTATTTTTTGAGCCTTAATTTTACGTAAAGCCTTGAAAGGTTATTCAACATATCCACTATATTGTCCACGATAAATACGTTGCTCTCTTTCCGTTCATACCAGTCTATAGGAATCTCACATATCTTGTATCCCATTTTTTCCGCGTAGATGAGAAATTCGGTATCCCAGAACCAGCCTTTATTGCCTATATACGGAATTAGCTTTTTGGCCAGGGATTTTCGGAAAGCTTTGTAGCCGCATTTCGTGTCACGCATACTTGTCCGAAAAAGCAACCTCAGCAATACAGAAAAACTTTTGCCTGCAAACGACCTGGCGAACGACCTCCTGACTGTCGCGGCAGGGCTGTATCTGGACGTAATAACTATGTCGTATTTTTTCATTTTTTCAAGGACTTCTTCTGTTATATCGAGGCTTGTCGAGAGGTCGATGTCCATGAAAATTATTTTTTCGCCTTTTGACGCATGTATTGCCTTCTCAATGGCTCCGCCCTTTCCGAGCCTCTTATTGCTGTGTATATGCCTTATTTCCTTGTATTTTTTGGCGAGCTGCTGGCATATCTCTGGAGTCCTGTCATTGCTCTCCTCTACTATGACTATCTCGTAGTTTTCACCATATTTTTTCCTTATAGAATCCATTTTCTTTTTTATCAACAGCGCATTTTTCCTTGCTAGCAGCTGTTCATTATACGCTGGGATTATTATTGACAGCATCGAGAAACCACACTTTTTCAAGGTTTATATACATTTACCAAATAACGCTTTTATAGCTGTACAAGGGGACGGTAATGTTATTAGTTCCTTGTGAGCTATACATGGCTAAGCCGTGCTTAGCCTGTACAGGAAAACCGTTGGTTTTCCGTGTATGCGAACCCATAAAATATGTTGGGTTCTTTTATGGGTTAGCTATAAATGACAAATATTTTGATAACGGGCTGTGAGGGTTTCATAGGATCGTACATGGCAGAACTTATGCTTGAGAAGGGCCACAGCGTTTATGGCACGGTGTTCGGGTCTACAGAAAATATAGACCACCTAAAGGGTAAGATCAACATACTAAAGGTTGATATGTCCGACAAGGCCCAGATAGAAGACGCAGTCAAAAAATCCAGACCTGACATAATTTTTCATCTTGCCGCCCAGAGCTACGTCCTGCCGTCGTGGCGGGACATTGAGGGGACACTAAATTTGAATGTCCTGGGCACGGTACACCTTTTTGATGCGGTCAGAAAGACAGGCATAAATCCGGTGATAGTATTTGCAAGCTCCTCAGCGGGTTACGGGCTTACACACGAAGATGAAATACCCATAAAAGAGAACAAAGAGTTAAGGCCGTCCTCTCCGTACGCCGTAAGCAAGATATCGGCCGACATGTTTTGCTACATATATTGGAGAGCATACGACATGAAAATCATACGCGCAAGAATTTTCAACACAATAGGACCAAGAAAAAAGGGCAATGCCATCTCGGATTTCGCACGGATGATTGTAGAAGTAGAAAAAGACCGGCGTGAAAAAATAACCGTTGGAAATCTTGAGCCGGTTCTTGATTTGACTGACGTAAGGGACACGACGAATGCTTTGTGGACCCTTGCAAAAAGCGGTGCACACGGCGAAGCTTACAATATATGCTCGAGCAAGGGCCGCAAAATAAAGGATGTACTGAACATGATGATATCTCTTTCAAAAAAACCTATAAATATAGAGGTCGACCGGAAGAAATTCAGGCCGGCAGACGACCCAATATTTGTTGGGGACAACACAAAGCTCAGGGGCCTTGGCTGGGAACCAGAAATAATTATAGAGAAATCATTGAAAGATACTCTGGATTATTGGAGGAAGGTAATTAAATGAAAACGCTTGTTACGGGCGGGGCAGGATGTATAGGCTCCGAGGCCGTTTGCAGACTACTGGAACGGGGAAAGGTTGTCATAGTGGACAATCTCAGCAGCGGCAAAATCGAGCACATAGAAAAATTCCTAGATAACAAGGATTTCAGGCTGGTCGAGGCGGATATAACGAGCGATGACCTTACAGGCCACCTCGATGGCGTCGACATGGTTTTTCATCTTGCCGCAAACCCGGACATAAAATTCTCAGCCGGAGACAGGACGGACAAAGATCTTAACCAGAATACCATAGCGACGTACAATGTTCTCGACGCCATGCAAAAAACTGGCGTGAAGAAAATTGCCTTCTCGTCGTCGTCGGTTGTCTACGGCAAGGCTGACAGGATACCGACACCCGAGAACTATGGACCACTAAAACCTACGTCACTTTATGGTGCCAGCAAACTTGCCTGTGAAGCCCTGGTCTCTGCGTATTGTAACATGTTCGGCATGCAGGGCTGGATATTCCGCTTTGCAAATATTGTAGGCGATAAAAGCAGGAAAAAAGGACGTACTGTTGTGTCAGATTTTATATTCAAGCTTCGTAATGACCCTACACATCTGGAAATCCTCGGGGACGGCAGGCAGTCAAAATCTTATTTACTTGTGGACGAATGCGTTGACGGCATGATTTTTGCAGTGGACCATTCAAACGACCCTGTGAACATATTCAATCTGGGGACAAAAGACGCCATAACCGTTGACGAGATAGCAAAAATAGTTATAAATGAAATGGGTTTAAAAAATGTGAAAATCTCCCATACGGGAAGCTCGGGCGGGTGGCCAGGCGACATTACAAATTTTTTACTGGACGTGACAAAACTAGAAAAACTCGGATGGTCATCTCGCCACAATTCTGCCGAGTCTGTCAGAACATCTGCGAAAAGAATGCTTGGTTGACAACTCGGCTATTTTGGTGAATTATCTTTCTTATTTAGCCATTCTATCTCGGGAAACGTACCGTCCATTCTGCCGTCTTGGACATATTTTACACCGAGCTTCATGCATGTCCATGCCCGGGTCAATTCCTTGGAAAGATAACCAACATGATCTCTCATTATGCCTGGCACGTCTTCCACTATCTGTCTGTATATGTCTTGTGGCAGTTTGCCCACCCAGAATTTTTTAATGACATTTATGTTTTTGTAATCGCAAAGACCGGCCTCGATGACATCATTGTTTATCCTTATCAAAAAGTACCCAATTGGATCCATCTCTTCGTCGCCTTTGGGCTTGCATTCCACTGCTTCAGCCTCGGTCTGCGGTTTTTTCATGTCAAAGTGCATTTAGTCACCAGATGTTTATCCGAGAATGCATTGAAAACTGACTTCATGAAAGCAGATGAAACTCAATGCATTCTGGACGCTATGTTCCATGAAACCCACGACTTTAGTCGTGAGATATTAGGAACATATCATTTATTAAGCGTAACATTTATGAACCTTCGTTTCTACGAACAATCGGATTTATAGTTAACCCAGTAAAGATCCTTAATATGATTTACTGGGTTCACATATAACTCACAAGGAAGTAATATTCTTTTTGTTTCCTTGTAGAGTTATAAGCTTTATCACGAGATATAACTCCATGTCATGCGAATTTTGCGATTATTTTGCAAACATAGAACCCCAGCGTATTGTTTACGAGGACGAGGATTATATGGCTTTTATAGCCAGGGAACCCGTGTGCAACGGCCACTGTGTTATAATACCAAAGGAACATTCCGAATCAATCTCAGACGTTGTCGAATTAAAACGATTTTTTGCACTTATTTCTTATCTGTGCCAGGCAATAAAAGACGCCGTTAATGCAGCAGATGTAAGAATAGAAACACTTTATTCGCATGACAAAATAAAACACACACATGTACATTTGATTCCTTCGTTCTCTAATGAAAATGATGCGAACACTGCAGAGTCGATAAGTAATGCAGACGAAAAAATACTGGGTAATTTGAGAAAAAGCAAGTGGTATAACACACTGAATGCCTAAAAATTCTATATTACGAAAATTGCCCTATGCCAGCTAAAAGCATAAATAAATGAAAAGGTTACCTAATAACAGTGTTATCAATGAGAGTGGCATTTGTTATTCCCGCCAGTGTCGGAGATTATTTCAGTGCACAGGTACCGCATACCGGCGTAGCTTACATATCTGCGGTCCTGAAGAAAAACGGAATAGAAACAAAAATAATAGACATGCGGCTAGGCTACACACATGATGAAGTGTTCAGCATGCT
This sequence comes from archaeon, assembly GCA_035289405.1. Classification (GTDB taxonomy): domain Archaea; phylum Aenigmatarchaeota; class Aenigmatarchaeia; order GW2011-AR5; family GW2011-AR5; genus GW2011-AR5. The sequence continues at coordinate 19,309 of DATDXH010000092.1, forward strand.
TGATGATTTCAACCCAGAGTTTGTGGGCATAACGCTTTACAGTTTTGGCTTCAACAGGTCTCAGGAGACGATAAACAGGATCAAGACACATAGCGGATCGTATCGCGTAATTATTGGCGGGCCTCACGTGGCAGCGCTAAAAGGCCAGTCATTAATCGACACGTTAGCCGATTTTGGCGTGCTCGCCGAGGGAGAGTTTCCAATGCTAGAGCTGTGCCAAGGTAAGCCAGTTGGAGAAATATTGGGACTAATATGGCGCGACGGCGAAAAGATTGTAGTTAATGCTGAAAGACCTTTTGACAGCAATCTTGACGATCTGCCTCTACCGGACTACGAAGGCTTTGAATTGAAGAAATATCTTGGTTATTCAGAAAAGCATTTGCCAATAATCACATCGCGCGGCTGTCCATACCAGTGCGTCTTCTGCTCGATAAGGCTGAGTATGGGCTTAAAGTTCCGACCACGTTCACCAGAGAATGTTGTTGACGAAATACAGCATTGGTATGACAAGGGCTGGAGGAGCTTCGAGGTGGATGACGACAATTTTACTTTAGACATGAAAAGAGCTGAAAAGATATGCGACATGATAATAGAACGCGGCCTAAAGATAACGTGGAAATGCGATAACGGCATACGCGCCGACAGGCTTACTAAGGAATTGCTGCAAAAAATGAAGGACGCTGGTTGCATTTATGTCTCGTTCGGCGTTGAGGGCGGAAATAACAAAATGCTCGCTGCCATGAAGAAGGGCGAAAAAGTTGACGTTATAATAAACTCGATAAAAATGGCAAAGGAAGTCGGCCTTGGCGTCGGCGCGACGTTCATAATAGGGACGCCGGAAGAAACGTATGAAGATTTTCTCGACTCGCTTAAAATAGCGCAGGAACTTCCTGTAGACCACGTCTCATTTTATAACATGGTGCCGTATCCGGGCACGGAAATGTATAAATGGGCCGAACAGCATGGCAGGTTTGTCATGGACAAGGAGACGTTTTTGTACAATGTCGCCCACTGGAAGAACAAACCGGTGTTCGAAACAGAAAACTTTACCGAAGAAGAGCGCATAAAGGCCTACGATGTGGCGCATGATTTTTACAGGAAAAAGGTCCTCGAGATGAAACTTGGGAAGAAGCTTGGGTTTGTGGCATGGAAGATGACTGGTAATGAAAATGTGGAGCGCGCGCTAAAGAAAATTGTGCTTACACCGGGCCCCGGCAGATACGTGTTCAACAAGATCAAGAGGGATCCGGCCAAGCAACCTTCAAGGCTTGTTATAGAACCGACGACACGAAATGTGTAAGCAGTGGCGCACCAAAACCTTTTTAATGTCGGATGATTTTATAAGTAACAGTATCAGATGTGATAGCATGAAAATAATTTTGTTTTACCCGCCGAATAACGAGGAGTACGGAGTATTCGAGGACGCACAGCCTCTGGATTATCCACTGGGACTGTGCTATGTTGCTGCCGTCCTTGAGAAACGCGGTCATGAAGTAAAGATTTTCGATCTTGCACATGACAGAAGACTAAAGGGTCTCAATAGCGCGGAGACACTTATCAGGCAAGAAAAGCCCGACGTAGTCGGGATAAGCTGCCTAACTTACAACAGGAAGGGCGCATTCAGGATAGCGAAAATCACTAAATCTATAGATGAGAGCATCAAGGTCTGGATGGGAGGGCCGCACGCGACGTTTTTCCCTGGCCAGATACTGGAACACATACCGTCGGTTGACGTTGTTGTGACTGGCGAAGGTGAAGATACTGTAGTAGAACTCATGGACGCCATAGAGAACAAAAAAAGTTACGAGGACATAGACGGCCTTGCAACAAGGGATGCAAGTGGCAACATTAAAATAAACAAAACACGCGAGTGGTCGGCCGATATCAATTCGTTACTCATGCCTGCCCATCACCTTTTTGCCGACCAGATACGCGAGAAGAAGTGGGCGCATGTCATAGGCAACAGGGGCTGCCCGTTCGGATGCAATTTCTGTTCGACTACTTATTTCTGGGGTCTGCGCACGAGAAAGCGCGACCCGAAGAATGTGATAGACGAGGTGGAGAATCTTGTAAAAGAGTATGGTGTCGAGAATATTTACTTCGAGGACGATACGTTTTCCATAGACCAAGAATGGGCACGTGGGATATGTGAGGAAATAATAAGGCGCAATCTTAAGATAAAATGGCAGGCTATATCACGATTCAACTGCATTACGAAGGAACTGCTTGCAATAATGAAGGAATCTGGATGCGAGCGCCTAACTTTCGGACTCGAATCAGGAGCGGCTAAAATATTGAATAACCTTCATAAGGGCCTCAATAAGCAGATCGTGATAAAGGGTTTCGAGCTGCTAAGAGATTCAGGAATAGAGGTCGGGTTGTTCATGATGGTCGGCAATCCTGGAGAGGACGAGGAGACTGTGAAAGAAACATGCGAACTGTTTGATACCGTTGGATATTATGACGTGGACTCAATTTCCGTCCTGCAACTGTTTCCAAATACACCCTTCTATTACATGGCAAGAGAAAAGGGACTCATATCAGACGATTTCTGGATAAAAGAAGACGCACCAATACCCTATTACCTCGGGGAGCACGACTTGCGCACATTGCAGAAATACGCGCTCCAGATAATAATGCACTGCCAGAAGAAGAAGGGCATCAAGAATTTTGTAAAGTTTTCAGTCAACGCGGGCAAGCGAATCACAGTCAGGAAAGTGAAGGAGTTCAAGCAGATGTGCATAGCGTAGCTACTGGCGTTCGAATTTACCGCAAGGGCACTTGTGGCTTACTTCAGAGCCGTTTTCGATCTTCGTGAGGATGACGGAGCATCCCATGTTCTGAAACCCGTGAAGCATTACGTCGTGACCACATTTGCAGTTTAGTTGCTCGACCTTTTTCTTTTCCATCATAAACATATAAAATCATGTTAAAATTTAAATATTCACATGGATGGTTGATCAGGATGAAAATAGCAGTCGTATGGGATTTTCTAATAGATAAGGGCGGCGCGGAGAGGGAACTAATAATAATTGCAAGGGCCCTTGACGCCGACATAATTACCACCCACTTTTTGAAAAATAAGACGTATGCGGAATTCTCGAAGATGCGTGTAGTGCCACATCCGCTAAAATCCTATCCAACACCCCTCCTGATGCAAAAAGAGGCGTCTAAGATCTTCAAGAAAATTGATCTATCAAAATACGATCTGGTGATATCCATGGGCGACTGGGCAAAATTTGTCTCCATGAACAAGACTCTCCGTGCACGACATATCCATATCACAATATCGCCACCTAGGATGTTCTACATGAAGTCGTCCGTTAAAAACCAGCTAGGTATGGCCAAGCGCGTTGTGTTCAGTACATGGGCGCATTTCGCGGCCAAGAGAGACGTGGAGGCCATGCGACGCATAGACGAGGTGATTGTCCAGTCTCTGGAAGCGAAGCGGCGTGTGGAGACATACTACAACAAAAAACCACACCGTATTGTGCTATACCCACCGACAGAAATACAGAAATTCAAGTCCGGGAAAAGCAAAGGATATTTCATGTCCGTGCAGAGATTGATGCCGCAGAAAAACATAGAAATACAAATAGAGGCCTTTAATGCACTGCCAAAAGAAAAATTAATAGTGGTTGGAAGCATGCTTGACAACAAAATTGATTATTTTAAAAAACTGAGGGCGTCTGCAAACAAAAACATAAAATTTGTCACTAATGTCAACGATAAGGAACTTGTAAAACTTTATTCACACGCTAAATGCGTTATACAGACGTCTGAAAATGAAGATTTCGGGCTTGTCCCGGTTGAGGCAATGGCGTCGGGCAAGCCTTGCATAGCAGTGAACGAGGGCGGGTTCAGGGAGACCATAACGAATAAGACCGGTATACTGATAGAGAAGCCGTATGTCGAGAGCCTGATAAATGCTGTTAATAATTTTGACGAGAACAAGTTTTCTACCAGAGAGTTAAAGGAAAGGTCAAAACTCTTTTCAGAAAAGATATTCATAAGAAACCTCATGAAAGTAATCTCAGGTGTCTAAAATGAAAGTAAACATACTTACTACATCATTCAAATCTTGCCTATGGTATTCTGGCATATCAAATGCAGCTTTCCTGCTGGCTAGGGGCCTAAATAATAAATATGGCGCAGATGTAAAGATATTCGCGCCGCATGATGGCGGACCAAAGAAAGAAAAACACAAGAATTTCTCTGTAGAACGTTTTTCTACAATAGATATTAGAAAACTTTGCGGATATTCTGTTTCTACAGAGGCTTTTGGAATGCTTGGGAAAGAGAAACCAGACCTGATACATTCGTTTCACTACGGATATTTCCCGGCTACCATAGGATTTATTGCAGCAAAGAAAAAACAGGTACCGCACATATTCACCACGGCGTACCATCCGCCAAGCTCCGCCCTTAAGAAAAAAATATTCAAACTTTACAATATTTCACAGGGCGCACACATCATAAAACACTCGGATGCCGTGTTGCCTTTCAATAAGAACGAAAAAAACGAGCTCTCGAAAATAGCAAAGGGCAATTTCAAAATAGTCCCCTGTCCCATAGACCACAAAATATACAAGCCACGCCAGTTAAAGTCCGGCAAACTAACCGTGGCATTTGTCGGCCCGATGGAACTATGGAAGGGCCCTCTGGTTGCCTTCGGCATATTCAAGGAGATTGAAAAGGAAAGGAATGACGTCAACTTTGTTTTTGTGGGGAACGGTACCCTCGCTCACCAGATTGACTTATATCGTGATTTGAAGGCCAAGGCCGGAAAACGGTTCACATTTACACGAAACCTGTCCCCAGAAAAACTGTCCGGCGTGTATAACAGGGCGGATGTGCTGGTGGCGCCTACTTTTTACGAATCTTTCGGGTGCACCATAGCCGAATCCATGATGTGCGGCACACCAGTGGTATCTACCAGTGTCGGTGCGGTGCCGGAGACAATCGGCAATGGCGGGCTTCTTGTAAAGTATGGGGATTGGAGTGGCATGAAGGATAACATAAACAGGTTACTTGATAATACAAGACTCAGGAAAAAAATGTCAAAGAACGCGATAAGACACTCAGAACAATACAGGGACGATGTTGTCGTCAAAAAAATACACGACATTTACAAAAACGTCCTAATTTGAGTACATTTTCTATCGTTTTAAAAAGGCTTTTGGCTAGTCGTATAGTGATACTATGAAGGCGCTCATAACAGGAATAACCGGCTTTGTAGGTTCACACCTTGCCGAGCACCTCCTAGCACGTGGCGACGAAGTCTACGGCACTATGCGATGGAGAAGCAGGATGGACAACATAAATCATATAAAAAATAAGATAAAATTCATAGAGACGGATATACGCGATTCTTACAGCATTGAAAAGGCAATAATGTCTGTGGAACCTGACGTGATATTTCACCTGGCTGCACAATCGTTCGTCCACACGTCATTCCACGCCCCACAGGAAACTCTATCAACAAACATAATAGGAACTGTTAATTTGCTTGAGGCTATCAGAAATTCAAAGATATCACCCGTTATACAGATAGCGGGCAGCAGCGAGGAGTACGGGCTTGTACACGAGAACGAAACGCCAATAAAAGAGACAAACCAACTGAGGCCGCTAAGTCCGTATGCAGTTTCCAAGGTTGCGCAGGACTTGCTTGGCTACCAGTACCACAAGAGCTACGGCATCAAGACGGTCATAACGCGCGCATTTAATCATGAAGGGCCTAGACGCGGTGAGGTTTTCTCAACGTCAAATTTTGCCAAGCAGATAGCTGAAATCGAGCGAGGAGCAGAACCGGTTATTCAAGTAGGAAATTTAGACTCCAGCAGAGACTTCACAGACGTCAGGGATGTGGTAAGGGCGTATACGGTTGCCGTAGAGAAATGCGACTATGGCGAAGCGTATAACATTTGCAGCGGCAAGGCGTGGAAAATAAGCGAAATGCTTAAGCTGCTCCTGTCCATGTCGACAAAAAAGATCGAAATAAGGGAGGATCCTGCGCGGATGCGGCCTAGCGATGTTCAGCTTCTATTGGGAGATTTTTCTAAGTTCCACAAAAAGACCGGATGGAAACCTGAAATCCCGTTCGATAAGACGATGAAAGATCTTCTGGATTACTGGAGAAAATTAGTCTAGTGCATCGCTATTTTTCATGACGGCGATAAAATGGAATACATAAAAAGTGCAGTAAAAAATAGTTACCTCGTATTATTCTTATCACTGTTCGGCATAATAATAGGATACGCGCTCAGAATTTTCCTTTCTAGGTCACTCACAATAGAAGATTTTGGACTTTTTTACGCTGTAAGTGCTTTTGTAGGGCTTTTTACAATTGTAAGATATATTGGGCTTAACCAGGCACTGACAAAGTTTATACCGGAGTTCATCGTTAAAAAAGAAAAAATAAAAATAAAATCGTCGGTTGTTCTGGTGCTGATAATCCAGGGCATTACTATACTGGCGTTCACGGCGTTTGTTTTTTTATTCGAAAATAACCTGTCTGCATCGCTTTTCAGGTCTGACATGGCCGGTGCCGTTCTAATATTAATGACACTGAGCTTTTTTCCTAGCATGTTCTTTACGGTATTCCAGTCAGTTTTTCAGGGCTACCAGAAGTTTAAGACTTACGCACTGGTAGAACCGATAAGAATATCACTTACATTTACGTTCTCCATAGTTTTCATAGGACTCGGGGTTGCCGGCATTGCACTGGCGTACTTGGCCGCTGCAATTGTTACAAGTGCTGTATTCCTTTTCAGTTTTCACAGGCTTGGCACGGGGCCGAAGATAGAGCTTTCGTCAGACCTTACAAAAAAACTTTTCCGTTTTGCCATTCCAGTTTTTATGGGCAGTATAGCGCTCATAGTTATCAATTTCACAGACACCATTGTTATAACATTTTTTAGGACTCTTGAGGAAGTAGCGCTGTACCAGGTGGCACTTCCTACTACACAGCTTCTTCTTGTATTTTCAAGCGCCATAGCCGCTGTTGTATTTCCCCTTGTTTCTTACCTCTATTCCGGCAAGAAAATTCAGGAGATAGGGCGTGGAATAAGAATAATAACAGTCGTGCTGATGTTTGTACTGCTTCCATTCGTTATATTGATGTTTTCTTTCCCGGAAATAATAATACAAATTCTTTTTAGCAGCCAATTTTTACCGGCGGCAAATACGATGCGAATACTTTCTATCGGCATGATATTTTACTCAATGTTCGTTGTGTTCCAAACGACGCTCGATGGAATTGGAAAGCCCTTCATCAATACAAAAATAATGTTTTCCATGGCGGCACTTAACCTTGTAATTAATCTGGCGTTAGTCCCGGTCATGGGAATAATGGGATCGGCCGTTGCATTCTCCGCAACGTTTTTGATTGGCACGCTTGTCGGGTTTAATTATGTTAAAAAACATACTAGTTTATCACTGGCGTACCTGAGAATGGCCAAGATATTTTTTGGAGCTTTCATATCAATAGCGGTGATACATGCAATAAAAATCTGGATCGACGTGCCGATTTACGAGGAGCTTATTGTTGCATTGTTGGTGGGCTGGCTGGTTTTCCTGACAGTGGTTATAGGTTCAAGATGCATTACAAGAGAAGATATAGACTTTATAGAATCCAAAAACATGCAGCTGCCGGCGTCATTAAAGAGGGCGGCTAAAATGATTTTCAGGCGAAGAAAATGAGGACAATGGAGGTGGTAGTGTGAGAATAGCAATAATGCACGATTACTTTCGATAAAAGGGGAGGCGGCGAGCGCCTTGTAATAAACCTAGCCAGGCAGCTCAAGGCAGACATTTACACAGGTTTCATAGACAAGAAAAAAACTTTCGACACTAGCGGCATAAAGATAGTAAATCTTGGAGTGACAGGTCCGCAGCTTTATCGGAATATGAAAATAGCCAAAAAGTTTGAGACCCTAAGACTAAATGGTTACGATGCATATATTTTTTCCGGTGTTTGGTGCATCTCAGCTGTAAAGAATCATAAACCAAACGCCCTTTACCTGCACACACCAATGAGGATACTTTACGACCTCAAACAATATTTCCTTGACAAATCAAACCCTTTGCAACGAATTGCAGTGAAGAGATTCATAAAATACTGGACGCCGAAAGATAAGACATACATGAACCAGTTTGATGCGATAGCCGCCAATTCAGGCAATGTAAAGAAAAGAGTTCTAAGATACTATGGGAGGAAACTTTATTCGAGGACTTCTGTCGTTTATACAGGTATAGAAACAAAAAAATACAGGTATATCAGGAGTGGTGATTTCTACCTCTCCGCGTCACGACTTGATACTTTAAAACGCATCGACATGCTGATAAACGCTTTCAAAAAAATGCCAAACCGCAGACTTGTTATAGCCGGCACAGGGCCTGATGAGACCAGATTAAGAAAAATGGCAGAGGGGTTAAGGAATATAGAATTTATAAGGGCCGTTTCAGACGATGATATGCGAAAACTATATGGCACTTGTCTTGCTACGATAGCTGCTAACAAGGACGAAGACCTTGGATTGGTTGCGATA
>DATDXH010000093.1:0-4782 GCA_035289405.1 archaeon
ATAAATTTCTGCTCTGACTTTTTCACCTACACGGCCGCATTGAAGATATTTTATTGTTTTTATCAGTTTCTTGTGTTCATTGTCAAACTCAAGATTGTTTATTTGTAAAATTCTCTTCAGTGCCCAAAGAGGTATTGGATGCCCACCTTTGTATTTTTGATTTTTCCCTCTCCAGCTTTGTATAGAATTTGGGTTGACTTTGAAAATCTCGTCTGCAAGTTTTTTGTAGCTTACTTTTTTGTTCGCTACATAAATTTTACAGAGTTCATCGAATAATTTGTTTAACTCAAATCCGCCAAAAGCTCTCACAGAGGATTTCTCTGTGTCTTCCGGGTGATGCAATTCTAGGATATTCAAAAGAGGCCAGCTCATACTAGTACCGTATGTACGGTTTATACGGTACTAGTATATAAGATTTTACGGTTTCTGCAACATACTTTCCGTCACCGTACTAATACTCTATCGGACTCGACGTGTGTTTAGAATTGGCTCTAGATGAGAGCCGCCTTCTGACAGGATATTCGCCCTGTCATACTCTGGATACCTGCCATTCACCTTTCTGCCTTCTCTTACGGGGCTATCACCCTGTATTGCGATTCTTTCCAGAACACTTCAGATCAGCAGACGAGGCGAGACACAGGTCCGAACCCCACATTCGCGCTTCCTCTCAGAGCGCGTTCGGTTTGTTCTCTGCCGGTTTCAGTCGCCCTTACTTACGGCATCACTGTTGTTTTCTTATCAGGCACGAAGTGAGATGATTTTTTTGTCTCACTTCAATGTTTCCTGCGGTTAATAAGATGTTTCAATTCTCCGCGTTCGCTTTCGAAACGTGACCTTCGCCCCATCTCGAATTATTGGGATTTCCCATTCGGTTATACACGGGTCATAGACTGCGTGCGTCTGGCCGTGTCTTTTCCCAGCTTACCAGGACCTTCGTCGCCAGTCGAGCCAAGCCATCCTCCAGATAGCATGGGAGCTAGCTATCTTTACCTCAGAACCTATGACCGCTTCATGAGTAGAAGACCATAACAAAAATTCTTGCAGGTTCTTTGTCGAGGCACGCTGACGCGTTATCCTCTCGAATCCGCCTTCCTTTCTGCACGGTCAATCCGCGCTGTGACGCACTATTCTTCTAGTGCGCTGCAATTAAACACAAACAGAAAACGCGTTAGCGTTTTCCAGTCATGTAGTAATTATGATCTTCTGTAACCATTATTTCTCTGTCCATTTGCTTTGTGATGTGTCAGCGGCACATAAGGCCCGTTTGTGCCAATCTGAAGAGCCAATGCAGTCCTGTCAACTACCCTGACAGTTTCCTCATTTTTTGGATCCATTCTTTTATGGTATTTTCCGGGTTGGCAGTTTACTACAGTCGAGCCAACAGCAGCATACACTGTATCCGATATTTTCATACCAGTTGCCTGTGCCATTTCAATATATTCCCTATGACCTAGTGCAGGTTCACCAATACTTTGCGCTGCACTATTCCTTTGGTGATTGTAAGCCAGAATAGTTGCCCTGTCAGTTATAGGCACCCTTCTGTTTTTTGTTACAAGCACACCAGTTCCATGAGCCTCGACTAACTGCTGTGTCATTCTTTCAATTCTTTTCATTTTTTCGATTCGTGGATTTGCCAAGGCTAATCACTTTATTTATTATAGCAAACAGAATCAGCACAGAGAGATACATACGTATATCTCGCGTTTTCGCCAACAACACACCGCTTTGTCACGAAGCAGACTGGCGCACGAAGTGCGCTCATCGTTTGTGCTGACTCTGAATAGCTACATGCGATTGTACTTCAGGTCCGCTTTCGCGTTCCCTCATAAAAGAACGACCGACGCAAATCAATAAGACGTTCAAAGAACGTCAGTCAATTTTGCGTCAATCTACATGCAGGACTGTAACCCCGCACAACTCTATTATTAGAGAAAGCAGTATATTTAAAGGTAACGAATTTACAAGATTTTTCAGTTGTGTATATGTGGAACATTTAATTACGAAATTGATTTATTTATAGTAACTAATTAAGAGTCTAAATTACGAATTAGTTACTATATGTGACCAACTTGTGTTGTATAGAATATTAAGTTGGTCAGCTATAAACAATCTAATTCAAGTCAGAAAGACGGGCTGTTAGATACCGATCCTTTTCTTTAAGAAAGAAAAGTCTAGGTATTGTCAAAAGAAACATATTATGATTGGGCTGTTAGATCAACTGGAGCACCTTTCCAGTTTCGAGGAACGGTGTAGGAAAGATCGCTTGCTTTGCAAGCAAGAGGCTGGGGGTTCGAGTCCCCCACAGTCCATCCAACCTGCAGGCAAAGAAGCTACGAGACAAATCCCGTCCAGTCCACTTTTATTATCATTTGCTTCAAATTAGCCAATAGATTAAGAATTCTGCATTTTACGTCTCCTGGTTACGTGGACTCATTGGAAACTGAACCCAAGTACGTATTTGAATTTCGAAAATAATTGAAATTATGCATCGTGATATACCAGAGCTCTTACTGCACCTCTTTATTTTAGCCACAATAGTCGTGTTTAGAGACCAGTTTGGTATTAGCGACATACTGATAAATATTTTTTCTGCCGTAATTACAATTTCAGGTATAGTTATCCTTGTAGCCGGAAGGCTCACGATAGATAGCACACTCAGTTCTAAAAAAGCAAAGTTATGTACAAAAGGAATTTATTCAAAAATAAGGCACCCTGTTTATGTAGGGCGTATAATGTTTTTCCTCGGACTTACATTATTATTCAAGTCTGCTATAGGAATATTTTTAGTAATTACGATTTTCATGCCTTACCACATTAACAAAATCAAAAAAGAAGAGCAAGAACTAATCAAAATATTCGGACGTGGATATCTAAATTATAGAAAGAAGACAATATTTTGAATTAAATTATCATGATAAGAGAACTTAACCAATGGTTTAGATAGCCCACAGTCCATATTCGGGTCCATTTGACCAATGGTTTGGTTCTCCGTGGGACTTTGAGATTACTCGGTTGTGGGTGGCTACAAATGTTGCGAATGTAGTCATCTGTTTGCGAACATCAGATAAGGCTCTTCGAATCTTTCAGGCATGCGACGATCAGGTCTGTGAGAGGCTTCAGGTCGCCGTCGTTCGCGCTTGTAAGCGCTGAATAATAGTCCGACCTGTCCCTGTATTTTATATCGACCATCGGGAAGCCGTTTTTCCTCAATATGAAGTTCAGCATAAGCCTGCCGACCCTGCCGTTTCCGTCGCGAAAGGGGTGGATGGACTCAAACACATGATGAAAATAAGCGGCCACGATCACGGGATGATACTTCTTTTTGTTCTGCCTGTACCAGAGCATGAGTTTCTTGAACTCCGGCTCCACGTCTTCTGGCTTAGCCGGGGTAAAATTGGCCCCGCGTACGTAGACCTGCACATCGCGGAAAGCGCCGGCGTACTTCCATAGTATATTATGAGTCAACAACCTGTGAATCTCTAGCACGAACTGTTTCGTGATGTCTTTTTTATTGGCGAGCATGAAGTCGAAAGCATCCTTGTGGTTCTGCACTTCGCTTATCTCGCGAAGGTTCTTGCCTTTCGGCACTGTCTTGTCGAAAAGTATCATTGCCGTGTCGGACAGAGTTAGCGTCGAACCCTCTATGGCGTTCGTATCATATGTGAATTCCGTGAGGAATTTCTCGTAATAGTTCTGGTGCTGCAGCTTGTCGATCCTCTTCAGCGATGATTTGTGCGCTGACCTTGTGGCTTCAAGCTGCTTTATTTCCTCCACGGACAGGAGCCTTTCCAGCGGATCTGATGCTTTCCTGGTCTCCCTGAGTCTGTTTTCCAGTTCTTTTTCCTTGCTTGCAGCCAGTGCCTTTATCACAGCTTCGCCGAGGCCCATGCCCAGATAGACCCTCACTTTTTTCCATTTTTTCCCGAAGCGCAGCGTGCCGACCAGATAATAATATTTCTTGCCACCCCGCTCCTGCTTTTCCACGTGCATATCTCATATATGACCACACTTGTTTAAATAGATAGTTTAAGCGTGGTCATATAATTAAATAGTTCATTTGACCAATGGTAAAGATAATGTCCTTTTCAGGGAACCCAACCAATGGTTGGATAGACCTCACAGTCCACTAAAAATAATCAATTCATGTGTATTCAATTTTAGCGTCTTCTGGCAAACTCAATGGAACATCAGTAAGAACTATTTCAAAGTCAAGTTCATCCATTCTCACTGGAGTTCTTCGCGTGTAAATTGGCAGCCCGTCAGGAAACCTAGAATTTTCTGCAAGTGACGCAGTTATAGTATCGTCTTCCATAACCTTTAACCATAATTCATATCCATTGTAATTTCCATGACCCTTTTCTCTATCCAAAATCGCTGCAGCTTCCAAATCAAATCCGCTTACTCTTGTATCGATCGTCTTTCTTCCGCGTGATAGTTTTTCAAAAGATGAAACAACTACTATCGGTCTTGGTGTCAAATAATTGCACACAGGGTGTGGATCAAAAAAGAAAAAAACACCTTTACCGGCAACGTAGGCCTCTCCATCTCGCGGAATGAGCAGACCCGAATTTCTATAAGCCGTACAAGAAATATCATCAAGCGCTCTATAAACTGGTTTGCCGTTTATTCTAGGACTCAATTCAGCAAGAACATGTCCCAGATCTGTTGTAGTGGTTGTTACGATTTCCATAAGTAGCACCTTTGTCACTTACTAGTTACTACTATTTATAAGCTTTTCTGTTGTAGTCTGTTATTACGGTGTAACGTGAACATGACACAAAA
>DATDXH010000094.1:0-4721 GCA_035289405.1 archaeon
TAAATTGACTTCTTTGCCGCTTTTCAGTTTCATCTGATTCTCTACAGATTTGGGTATTCTTATCACAAGAGAGCCGCCTATTTCTCCTATCTTCCTTGTTACAACGGTTTTTATGGCTTTTTCCTTCTTGCGGAGCGCTTCTCTCATTTGATCCTCTGTAAATTCAGTTTTGCCGCATTTTTCGCATTTATACGCTGCATTCTTTATGCCAGATACTATCTCTACTTCTGCTACATTCATCTTGCCGCCGCATTCACATGTATAGTTTTTCATACTTACCACCTATTGTTATTACCCTGAACCTGTCGGGAAGTTCTTTTACAACAAGAACGATCCCGGATTCTGATTTGACTTTATAGACGTTTGACTGCTTTTTTCATTTCCCTGTTTTGAGGATTTGTTTATTATGTCCACGTGGTCTTCTCTGTACAGCTTATCCAGCACATGTATTGAGTATGTAACTTCTTTGCCTCGTAGCTGCATAAGACCACATACTATTTTAATATTAAATTAGTATTAAAGCATATAAAGACATTTCAACTTTCAATTTTTGTAATTCCTACATTTTTAGGCAGAAGTTATTGCAAATCCAATTCAAGCTTGTTCTTATTTTCAGCTTTGAGTATCACTTCCCCGCCTTTTGAGATCTTATAAAACTCTGCGACCTCTTTCGGGAACCTGATAATAAGTGATTCTCCAAGTTCGCCTATCTTTACAGGTATTCCATGCTTCATTTTATTCAGGACAAGCATTTTTTGGGCGTCTTCTGGATGCAGGACTATTTCCTTGCATTTCACGCATTTCCAGGCCCTTACTTCTAGTCCTTCCATTGGCATTTTTTCTCGTTTCATTCTGCCACCGCATATGCATGTATGTTCAGCCTCCCACAAGTCTCTTTTCATGATTATCGCCTCTTGAATGTGATTATGCCGAAGTGTACGAGTCGCCATACATCTTCTTTGTAACCATCAGGATACTCTATATGGGTTTTCGCTATGACCGCCTTCATTTCTTTGTCGCCTTTTCTGAGACATTTCTCAACTATGTTTTTGGCGCGCTTTGACGCACTGCAGTCGTATCCATTTTCAAGGACTTCCAAAACGTCTGTCAAATCTTTGTTGTGTTTTAGAAGCTCTCTGGTCGCTGCAAGCGTAGGCTCGATCCTAAGGTTTTCATAGCGTATACCGAGCATCTACATCACATATCTTTAAAGATATCTATATAGATATCTTTTTAAACCCATACGTCCCACATTACCTTTAAATTACTCGGTGTCATAGAATAGCCGTGATACTTGGCATACTCTTGTTTTCAGGGTGTATGCCTGTATAACAAATCCACATATTTGTGTGGAGGATTGTGTTATAAAAATGGAGCCAAAAACTGGTGGATTAGTTCACATACGGGAAACCGGTTACTAAAAGCTCCATTCAAAATTCTGTTATTTTCTCTGTAGTCGTCGACAATAAGGGTCGCATAAGCATTCCGTCCGACATACGCAGGACATTGGGAATAAATAAGTACGATAAGCTAGATTTGGTGCTGTCTGTTTCTGAAGGCAAAATTGTCATAAAGCGAGGTGAGTCAAAATGACTGGTGAACGACCCCACATGGAAAACTATTGGAATCCTGGGTGGCATGGGTCCCGAAGCAACCGCGGAGTTATATAAAAGAATAGTTGGAATCTGTCAAAGGGATTTCGGCGCTAAATATGATTCAGACTTTCCGCCGATTGTTCTCTACAATATGCCTTTGCCTGATATAGTTGAAAACAAGGGAGATCCAGAACTGATTTCTGCCGTTATAACCGATGGCTTATCAAAGTTAGAAAAGGCCGGATGCGATTTTGTAGCGGTGCCGTGCAATACTGTATTTGCTTACATTAGCCGGCCGCCTGCCGGTATTTTGGATATAGTAAAGAAAACTGCAGATTTCGTGCGCAGCAAGGGAATGAAAAAGGTTGGTCTCATTGCTACAAGAAATACAATCAAAAATAGGCTTTACGAGAAGGCGCTCGAAGGCGTAGAGATCCTTCAACTTCCGGAAGCATCGCAAATTCAAGTTAATGACATTATCATGCGAATCCTTTCAGGCGAAAAGAGGTACGAAGACAAGCAGAGGCTCGTGGAATTAATAAAAAATCTTGCAGAGGAAGCGGCGGAAGCAGTAATACTCGGCTGCACGGAACTACCCCTCTTGATATCTACGAATGACTCAGAGATTTTTCTCGTGGATACTCTTCAGGTTCTTGCCGAAGCGACTGTCAAAAATGCGAGGATTGATTTCATATGATTGAACGAGGGGCTTTGCCGGAACTTGTAGCCTCGTTGAGTCCTGGAACTGATGATGGCAATACATATTATGGTCTTAATGTAAGCTCCAATATCGGACTCGAACCGATTGACCAACTGGACGGTTTTTTGGTAGCGTCCTATATTCAGAAATCAGACCCGCAAAAATATTTTTATCCATATATTGCCGGCGTTTATAATGTTTTGAATGCCCGTTCACCAGACGAAGCACTGAAAGTTGCCGCCAAAAAACAACAGGCGGAGCGGCAGAAGAAGAAATTGCTATGTAACTTGATGTCAAACTTAGGTATATCTGGGCAGGTCTTGACTACCTGTGACATGTGGGACGATGAAGATTACTGGAAGATTGTAGACAGGTTGTTCTCAGGAGGCATTTATGACGCGCTTCCGCAAGAGCAAAGAGCTAGAGGAACCATTACACTGGCATCTTTTCCATGCCAATTACTGGGAAGGATGAAGTACGTAACAGGAAAGATTCCAAAATTTATAGAGAGTGGATCCTTATATGTGCCCGTAGAAGTTGCCGAAGCCATATGGCTCCGGGAAAAATATGGCGTTGGATGGAAGATAGGACCATTTTCAGAGGAAATTTATGACAACTTTATTATAAGAGAAGGGATAGGCATAGTCAGGCTAAGGCAGCCAAAAGCGCTTGAAAACGGAATTGAAAAAGAGGTCATGCCATACATAGGAAAATCAACCCAGCCGTTGAGAATAACGTTCTCGGATACGGAAGAAACGCTAGGGCCGAAATGCATAGCTGATAATCCGTCATTTTCTGAGGCGATCAGATTGGCAGACGCCTTCAATCAACAGCTTGATGGAGAAGCAAGAGATTATATTCAGGAAATAAATAGATTGATAAGCTTGGGAAAAAATAGTTGATAATTATGACAACCTTCCAACCACCGCGCGGCACACGTGACCTGCTTCCAGAAGAGGCTATGAAAGCGCAGTTCATCATGGATACCGCGCGTGCTGTATTCGAGAAGTGGGGTTTTGATCCGCTAGAGACGCCTGCTTTCGAGGATTTCGCTCTGCTGACTGCTAAGAGCGGTGAGGCGATAAAGGACGAGATATATCATTTCCGTGACAAGAGTGACAGAGACCTGGGGCTGCGGTTCGATTTCACCGTGCCGCTTGCCCGCGTTGTCGCGTCTAACCCTGCTTTGCCAAAACCTTTCAAGCGATATCAAATGGGCACTGTTTGGCGCTACGATAGGCCGGGAGCCGGGCGTTACAGGGAATTCCGTCAGGCAGATGTGGACATAGTCGGCGCACCGGGTGCTGAAGCCGATGCAGAGGTCGTGGCTTGTGCTTGTGAAGTGCTTCAGAAAATTGGGATATCAAATTTCACAGTCCGCATTAACAACAGGAAAATACTCAATTCATTTCTTGACAAACTTGGTGTCAGCGCATTGGATGTCATGAGGTCTGTAGACAAATTACTGAAGATAGGCGAAGACGGCGTCAGTGAAGAGTTGAAATCAAAGAACGTAGAAGAGGAAAAAATAACAGAGATTCTGAAGTTCATAAAAATTACAGATATTAAAAAAATTACACCTCTGATTGATAAAAACGGGGTGGAAGGCCTGAAAGAGCTTGAGGATACAATAAATCTGATAGAAAAATTCGGATTTACAGCAAATGCGGACATGAGCCTCGTGCGCGGTCTGGAATATTACACAGGTAATGTCTTTGAAATAACACGTGAGGACGGCCTCACAATAACTGGCGGCGGACGCTATGACAACATGATAGAAATGTTTGGCGGAAAGCCGACACCCGCTACCGGAATATCGCTTGGTGTCGACCGTTTGGTTAACCTTATTCAGCTAGATTTTGGCAAGACGAAAGTCAACATATATCTGGCTAATGTCAACGCAAATGAGAAATGCATGGAAATCGCCAGAGAATTGCGCGAAGCGGGACTACGGGTGGACTACGACCTGATGAACAGAAGCCTCGGAAAGCAGCTTGAGTACGTGAATTCGAAGGGCATAAAGTTTGTCATAGTCGTCGGCGAGAAGGAAATGAAGAGCGGTGTTGTGAAGCTGCGCAACATGGAAACAGGTATAGAAAAGGAGATAGAGCTGCGGAATCTGAAACGCGTTGTTGACATCGTGAACTCTGGCTAAGTATTTTCACTCTCGTTCCAGTCAAATTCACCTCTGCGACGTGGTCATGTTTAAAAGTATTGCGGGTTTGCGAAAAATACATTGAAAGGCACAAAGCCCTTTATAATACAAAATTCAATTTCTTTCTGTAAGGGTGTGGAATATGAACTGCATCGAATGTGGATCGGGAAAAATAGGCTACGACCCTGTACACGACAGCCGCTACTGCAGGGATTGCGGCATCGTTTTAGAGGAATTGACGTGGGCATAGGCAAGTAGCAATATCAGGGAA
>DATDXH010000095.1:0-4021 GCA_035289405.1 archaeon
ATCGTGTTGTCTGGACCAGTCTGGAAACACTTACCAGTACCATGAGACAAAGTGCCAAATATATTCTCCAGCGCCAACACCAACAAATAATACTCAACAAGTCCCAACGCAAAATTTAACAAATGAAACAAATTCATGTGCCAATATTGTATGCAATTCACCACCTTCTACCACATGCGATGGTAGTAATGTAAGATCGTATTACTCTTCGGGCACATGCAGCAACGGCGCATGCTCTTATCCTTTTTCCACATATTCGTGTCCATACGGCTGTTCCGGCGGCGTGTGCAAACCTTATACCGTTGGCAGCGGCTCCGGTAGCGGAAGCAGTGGTGGAGGAGGCGGCGGGGGCATTGCTTGTCCAGCGGGCTGCGAGTGTAAATATGACGGGAGTGGCAATGTAATCGCCACGTATTGCCAGAGCCGGCCTGTGTGCAATTACAACGGCGTCTGCGACAAAGGTGAAGATGCAGTCGCTTGCAAAGATTGTATAGGAGGAGAATGCCCATTAAAACAGCAGTGTTCGGATGGATCTAGTGTTACGTGCCAGAGGACTGAGTTCGGATGTTCGTGCGGCACATGTTCCATACCTACGAGAGACTTGCCCCCTAATTGCAGGCAGGAAACTGATAGTGCTACAGGCTTTATTCGTATTATCTGCGAACAACCCAGATGTTCTGTTATTTCAGAGGAGACAGTAAGAATTAAATGCAGTGATCACGGCGGCATACCTGTATTCAGAAATGATCCAAGTGGCTGTCAGATATTCGACTGTCAGTTTGGCGGCCAACGCGCGCAAAGCCCTGTTTTTGCGACGCCTGTCATGTGCCCATTGCCTGAAGAAGTTTCACAATCGCTGAAAAAATGCGAACAGGCTGGATTGCAGGGCTTTGTCAGTTTTGAAAATGGCTGCAAGATAGGAAAATGTTTGCAAGAAGCAAGGCAGGCATGTAGTTATATTCCTGAATCCCAAAAGAAAAGTGCAGCGGACGAATGCAGTGCTAACGGCGGCCAGATTGTTTCTGAGTCCGATCAGAACGGCTGTCAGTACCTAAGATGTAGCCGTGGTGGCGAATGCCAGAAGGACTTGCCTAAAGAGGCCTATGCCTCATGCGGCGAAAAGGGCGGCCAGTTCGTTGTAAGGCGCGACAGTAGCGGGTGTGTAGCCTTTAGTCAGTGCTTGGCAAGGGGCGATGAGTCGCAGTCGTTTGTCGAGGATGTAAAGGAAGTTCCGGATTCGACAGAACTGCTTTCTATAGCATTCAAACTTGAAGATCTTAAGATTCAGCTTGACAAGCTTGCAAAAAAGACAAATGATATCGCTGATTATTATAAGTCGACAGGCTCAGGCGATGAGAGGCGATTCCGTCGTGTGTCCGGCATGTTCTCAACCGCGAAGGATAAGGTCGACGAAATCAGAACAAAATTACGGGACCGCGCAAACACAGTTACGGTTGACGACATCCTTGAAATAAAACAGGATCTAAAATACATAAAAGATGTTATGCTCAAGGATATACTCTTCGTGATGTTAAGCAGCGGCACTGACGTAGAGGAAATAAAGAACGGGACGATAAAGAATTGCGGGACAGATAGCGGCTGTTTTGACAGGACTTTCCGTCTGTGCCAGCCTTCGACATTCAGGCCTGAAGACGGAATTTTTGTTGAAGTAAAGGGCCTGGAAGATGATACGTGCACCATGCATGTTGTTATGGCTGAAAACAAAGTGCCTGCAGGCGCCGGCATAAGCCCGCCTTACGAGATGACATGCAAGATACAGAATTATGCACTTGGTGTGAGAAATCCTCAGACGGATATATTTCCGTACTGCAGTGGTAACATAGTCGGACTTTTAGGGAATTATACCACATCACGAGTCCCAACTGTACAGACTGTAGCACCAGTTGCAATTCCGCAGCAGACACCTTCGGGGTGATAGAATGAACAAGAAAGCAATTTTGATTGTAGCGGTTGTACTTGTTGTAGTGATGTTTATTGGCGGCTGCACACAACAGAGCGGCGGTGACATAAAAACATCGGAAGAAGTAAGTCAGGCCGTTACAAACGTAAGCACGGACGTGCAAAACGTCGGAAGCACCCTGCAGGATATAGACACGATACTTGGCGGCGGATAGGATCGTAGGAAATACAAGTGCGGGATAAATTTCCTCTGATGATTTGGCCTCTAATAATTTTCTTTCTAGTTAAATTCATGAATAAAGACGAGCTGATACAGGAACTGATCGGTTGCGGCGCGCTCAAGACCAAACAGGTGATAGACGCGTTCAGGTCAGTGCCACGCGAGGACTTCGTGCCGATTGAATACAGGAAATATGCCTACGATAATTATCCGCTCCCAATAGCCGCTGGTCAGACGATATCGCAGCCCCTCACGGTAGCCGCCATGACAGAAGCACTGCAGCCGTCAAGAGGCCAGAAAATTCTTGAGGTCGGAGCTGGCAGCGGTTATCAGGCTGCAATACTCTCGGAGGTTGTTGGCCCAAAGGGAAAAGTTATAACCACGGAAATAATACCGGAGCTCTTTGAATTCGCCAAAAATAACCTGAAGGCATACAAAAATGTCAATCTATTGAGCGTGGACGGCTCCCTTGGATATTCTCCTGAAAAACCATACGATCGCATTGTTGTAACTGCAAGCGCACCGGCCATTCCGAAACCTTTGATTGCGCAGCTGAAAGATGGTGGCAGACTTGTCATACCTGTCGTGGATAGGATGCTTCTTATTGAAAGGAAAAACGGCAAGACAAATGAAACTTTCTTGGGCTTCTATTCCTTCGTCCCGCTTACTGGCGAGCACGGCCATAAAAGAACTTAAGCTTGGTATCTAATTCTTCTCCATGATAGACGCTCACTGCCATCTGGAGCACATGGATGCCGACGATGTTGTATCCGAAGCTAAGAAGAAAGGCATGACCGCCGTTGTAACATCAATAGCCGACATAGCGGATAAGGAAAAGATTATTGAAATGAAAAAGAAATATCAGGATTTCGTTTACATATGCCTTGGCTTTCATCCGGAGATAATGAACAAATATAGTGACAGCGATATTGAAGAGTATATAGATTTCATTAGGAAAAACAAAGACTACATATCAGCTGTGGGAGAAGTCGGTCTTGATTATACGTGGATAACAAAAACAGAAGACCAGGAAAAATCCAAAGAAATATTCGTCAAGTTCATACATCTCAGTAAGGAGCTTGGATTGCCTTTAGTCATCCATTCAAGGAACGGCCGCGACAACAAGGACGGCAATAATGACGGCATAGGCGATGCGATAAAAATACTTTCTGAAATGGAATGTGACAAAGTGATGATGCACTGCTTCTCGGGCAGCGAGTCGCAGCTGAAGACATGCATAGCGCAAGGCTGGATGATCTCTCTTGCTACTGTTCTTGTAAAGAGCTTCAAGCATCAGAGACTTGCCAAGATCGTGCCGTTAGACCAGCTTGTGCTCGAGACAGATTCGCCGTGGCTGGATCCGGACAGTCACGAACTGGCTAACAGGCCGTGGAAGATCGAGCGCAGTGCTGAAGTGCTCTCCGGAGTGCTGGGAATGCCAAAGGAAGGGATATTAGAGCAAACAGCTGAAAACGCAAAAAGATTTTTTGGGATTTGATGAAATGATAAGAGTGGTTCTATTCGATGTTGATGGCGTGCTTCTGGATTCTTTCGACGCTAATACAAAATTCTTTCAGGAACTAATCAAGAATTCAGGTTACAAAAAACCTCCCAAAAATGAATTAGCAAACATATTTCATGCAAATATGCTGGATACTATAAGATTATTAACAAAAGAGAAATCCGAAGAAAAAATAACCGAAATATGGAAGAAGGGCCATACTTTTCCTTATCCAAACGGATTGCTGAAGATGCCCGCCGATAGTCTCGGGACAATAAAAAAATTAAAACAAAAATATAAGTTAGGTATTGTAACCAACAGGATAGAAAGAGGAATCAACATTTTCTTTGAAGTATCCAAAATGAGGGAGTATTTTGACA
>DATDXH010000096.1:0-13094 GCA_035289405.1 archaeon
ATTTTTATGGTCAAATGTAAATATTTAAAGTTTACATATGTATAATTTATATGCAATTCAGAAATTTCGCGGAGGACTTGCTTGGTTCGAAAGTCAAGATAAAGATACTGCGCATAATGCTTGGCGAGGAGACCATCACAAGCGAGAGAGAACTTGCAAAGATGCTGAACGTCTCCCACGGTGCGGTCAACAAAGCGATGAAAGATTTTTATGAGCTTAATCTTGTGAGCCCACTTAGGATTGGGAACGTAAATGCGTGGCAAATAAACAAAGACAGTCCTGCATTTTACAGGTTAGACAAGCAGTTATTCTTCCCGCTTGAAGAGCTCAAGAACTTGATTAGAGGCAGCTTAAGTCATTTAAGGGCAATACAAAAAGTAATAATTTATGGTTCAGTTGCTGAGGGCAAAGAACTGCCAAACAGCGACATAGATTTATTTGTTCTTATAAGAAAGAAGGAAAATAAGAAAAGTTTACTTCCAATCGTTTCCGATCTCACAAACACTTGCATCAAAAAATTCGGGAACAAGATTTCTCCCAACATATTAACGGAGAATGACACTAAATCTAAAAGAAACCAGAAACTTATGGAAAACATATCCAAGGGCATAGTGGTGTTTGAGCGTGAAGACTAGAAGCGTGGACAGGTTCAGGGCAAAGGATTACCTGAAAAGAGCCGAGGAGTGCAAAAATTCTATGGATAGAGCTTTCGAATCAGGATATTGGAACGCGTGCGTTATCAACGCTGTTCATTGTGCCGTTTCGTCGGCAGACGCATTCTGTATTTTCAAGAAAGGCGTGAGAAATGCCAGCGAAAGCCATAGGGATTCTATTGCATTACTTCTGAGCATAGAACCGAACAGCGAAGAAATTAAAAGAAACGTAAGTCATTTGTCGCGCCTGCTTGACATAAAGACCGATGCCGAATACGGCGAACACCTTTCCACCGAAACGGACGCCAAATCCTCAAAGAAGCACGCCGAAAGGCTTTTTGAATTTGTGAAATATAGACTGCAATAGTTCTATTCAGGCCAAGGTATCTCTTCAGTGGCTAGCAATAATCGCTCGTCTTTCCCTCTGCGCCGCTGCCCGGCATATTTTTCACGACGGTTCTGTCCGGCTCGGGCAGATAGTCAAGCCAGCAGATTCCATGGAAGGCGTGGCCGCTTTCGTCTTCGTGTTCTGCCCTGTACGAAGGGTTCTTCGACGCTTCGTTCTCTTTCCTCAAGTCGTATACACCCCAGTCGAAAAACACGTTGCCCGTCTCGCCAATTTTTGTAGCTAACGTACCACCTTTTTTGACGAAGAAAGGTTCGATTCTGGTTGTCCTTGTATCGTCTTTCTTGGGCTGTGGAAGTGTTTCTGCCAGAGCCTGAATATCCGGGGATAATTCGAAGAAATGGTCGAACCTGTACATGACGCCGCATTCGTTCACAATATCAAACATATACTGAATATCTCCATTCTCTATGTACCTGACTCCGTCAATTACGTAGCCGTCGAACGGGGCTCTCACTTCAATATTGTTGCCCTGCCCGTCCAGCCGAAATCCTCCATGCGGCTTGTAGTCGGTGCCCCTGTATTGCCCTGGGTACAAAATCGAGGTAACTTTATTTATATCGACAGGCGAACCGAATATCAGCTCAGGGCATTCGGGCGGCGTTCTGGAATATACCCATACCGTATTATTCACGTAATCCCATCTTACCATGCCTTCTGCCTGCGGTTGCTGGACAGTCTGGTTGGCAGCGTTCATGAATTCGGTTTCCGTTATTTCCAGCAGCAGGCACCCCGGCAGCGTCCACTTTTCTTCCTGATAAATATTTTTCCCTTTGAATTTTTCCCAATCTGAAACAAGGCTGCTGATTTTTTCCGCATAAACGGGCTTGATGCTTTCTTCCAGTGCGTCGAACGGGCAGCGCTTCAGTATTTCCCGGCCGCCTTTCCATACAACAAGTTCCGCGAATCCTGTTCCCCCGTTCCATGGCGCCGCTTCGCCAATGATTTGCCCTGCATTTATTCTGTCACCCATTGCGACATTAAGATTTATCAGGTGCTCGAAGCTGACCATCCATTCTTCATCCCTGGACGTCTTCAGATGAACGGCATAATCCTGCGACCATCCTATGACATTTATGTTGAAAACTATTCCATCTATGGGCGAAACAACAGGGGTTCCCACGGGAAGGATATATGTAATCTCTGGCAGGCGCTTGGCTCCGTTCTCGTTTTCAACCAGATACCCAAAGGGCACAAGTATATGTTCGTCAAAAGTGCCCTGCATAAAGAGAAAATCCCCAGCGCGGTTCGTTACAGGGTCCCATCTGTCAAAATTTACGCCCAAGTTCTTCAATACAGGCATACTTGATATTTGTTGTATTTGTTGTGTTTGTTGTGGAAGAGCATTTTCGTTATGCTGCTGGCCGCCGACAGCCAGCTGTGAAAGCATTTGTCTTAGCTCCCTAGTGTCGTAGCCGCTGCTCTCGAGGGAATTTATTTTGTTATTTATCTCGCCGTACGCTTCGGGTGACATTCCACCAGACGCCGTGGCTATCTGCAGCTGCGACCTAATTTGTTCCGCATCCGCATAAGCATTTGTTCCAGCTTCGTTGGAAAGCGGCGCCACGGCCGGCACGCTTGAATTCGACACGCAGCCGGAGGCGACGACAAGAACTGCAAGCAATCCAACAAAAATCGGCGCCTTTTTCATATTTCTATTTTTCGCGGGCGGTATATATAGTGAACCCAGTAAATAATCTGGATATGTTATGACTGGGTTCACATACAAGGATAATCGAAGATTATCCTGTACAGGTGAAGCTTCGCTTCACCATGTATAGTTCCCAAGGAAGTAATACACGTTTGTTTCCTTGGAGAACTATATAGCGGAAGACAATGATTTGCCGCGGGGTTACTAGAAAACTCTATACGTTCTGTTTTTTCTTCAAATATATGAGGAACGTCAGCACAAACACTACTATCATTAAAGCCGTAATCCACCATGCGCCTGAAATAACTCCCCATATGAAGGCAATGATAGCAACTGGAATCCACCATTTATTCTTGATCTCGGCCACTATGTTTTTCATTTTTCATCTAGTCCTTTATTCTCGGCACAATTACCTCAAGAAGCCCGCCGAAAAAAGTCACCTTGATATTCTTCATGTCAACCTTTTCTGACAATACAGCAGTTTTGTCGTAATAAACAGACTTTAGGTCGATGTCGATATTGCCGTCCTTGCTCTTGTCTTCTATTTTATTATGACTGGCAACAACCCTTATCGATTCGCCCTCAGCCTCGACGTGTATGTCTTCTTCGCGTACGCCCGGAACTTCAAAAACCACGACTATGTTCTCGTCCCGGACGTCTATGTCTATAGAATGCATACAAATGACTTAGCAAGAACGCTTTAATTCATTCCGTCAATGTCATACTTTTCTCTTTAAATATTTAGTTATACATCAGTTATACAGTGATTTTATGGAAACCGTAGCAAAGCCAAAGAAATGGGGAAATTCAATAGGCATTATAATACCAAAGGAAATAATCGAAGAACAAAAAATCACGTTGGATGATGAGCTAGTTCTTCGCATAGAAAAGAAAAAAGACAAGGAAAAAGCGAAGTTAATGAAGGAAGGATATATTGAAATGGCAGAGGAAAGTAAAAAAATAAACAAGGAATGGGAAAAGGCTGATGCTGCATGGCCGGAATAAAACGCGGCGACATAATTCTTGTCAATCTTGATCCTGTTGTAGGTTCAGAGCAGGGAAAAACAAGGCCCGCTTTAATAGTGCAAAATGATATAGGCAACGAATATAGCCCGACAACAATCATAGCGCCAATTACAAGTAAAATATTCTCAAATCAATTTCCGACTAACGTGGAAATAGACAAAACAAATTCTCCTCTAAAAGAAAAGTCTACCATATTGCTTAATCAGATAAGAGCAATAGACAAATCACGCATGATAAAAAATTACGGCAGGCTGTCAAATAAAAAAATAAAAGAAGTCGATGAGGCTATAATGAACAGCCTGGGATTGAAATAATTATGATAGATCGCGAAAAGGTAATAGATGCATTGAAGCAGTGCAACGACCCTGAACTGGAAATGAACGTCTGGTTCCTGGGGCTTATTTATGATATTCAGATCGACGGTGACAAAGTCAAAATAAAAATGACATTCACTACGCCATTCTGTCCTTACGGCCCCGCGCTGCTTGACCTCGTGAAGACAAAAGTCAAGGAAGCAGGCGCAGCGGACGTTCAGATAGAGCTGGTCTTCGAGCCCAAATGGGAGCCGAGCGAGGACGTAAAGCTGGCACTTGGACTGTGATCAATATGCTGAAAGAAGGCGACAAGGCATCTAGTTTCTCGCTAAAAGATGCAGACGGCAACACAATAAAACTTCCGGCGAAAGGCAAAGTATTGCTTTATTTCTACCCAAGAGACGACACCCCGGGCTGCACTACCGAGGCCTGCAACCTGCGTGATAATTTCTCAAAGCTCAAGAAAATCAAAATACTCGGCGTCAGCATGGACACTGTTGAGAGCCACAAAAAATTTGCAGAGAAATACGCGTTGCCATTTCCACTGCTCGCCGACACGACCGGCGAAGTCTGCAAGAAGTACGGCGTCTATGTGCAGAAGAACATGTACGGGCGCAAATACATGGGTATCAAGCGCACGAGCTTCCTTATCAACAATGGAAAAATCGAGAAGATCTTCGACAAGGTGGAAGTCAGCAACCACGCACAGCAGGTTCTAGAGACCTGATCCTTTCCTCTTTGCAATGCAGTCCATTACGGCGTTGGCAAATTCCATATCGCTTGGCGTTATTCTCATATCTTTTGGAACTTCGGTACCGCCGAACCGTGCCGCGCCGTCAAATGATAACGTGTCAGCTGTGCTGTCTATTATTCTATTGTTCACCGTCAGGACACCACGCGGCGTTCCGTATTTGATGATATCCTCCAGTGTTTTTGCTTTATATGTTGCGTGCTCCTGCAGTATCAAGAAAGTCACAGACCTTTCGCCACTCACGTAAGCCTTTATCACGGCAGAAAATTCATTCCCTTTTGGGTCTTTTATCGGCGCCCTGCAGTATGCTTCCTCGTTAGGCTTCAATGAAATTTCTTTTGGCATTTCCTGTGTTCCTGCCAGTGGAAGCAGTGATAATGCAAACGCAGCGCCAGAAACAAGCTTACCGATATAACTCATAGAAACATACTGAAAGGCAATTTATTTATAGTGAACCCACAAAAGAATCTGGATATGTTTGTGGGTTCACTTATACATGGAGAATCGAAGATTCTCCTGTACAGGCGAAGTGAAACTTCGCCATGTAGCGCTCAAGTAAGTATAATATCCAGAATGTTTACTTGGAGCGCTATAACATTTGTCTTCAATTACGTAAAAATCACAGAACCCCGCGTCAGTTTTTGCCCTTTTAAAATTATCCTATAATATTCTAGCCATGGTTACACAAATGCTAAAGGAACGCGATGCCGATTCGTGCCTGTTCTGTAAGATCATAAAAGGCGAAATATCGTCGAAGAAGGTCTACGACGACAAGGACGTCATAGCTTTCCTTGACATAAATCCGGCCAATCCAGGTCATACGTTAGTCGTGCCAAAAAAGCATGCTGAGGACCTCACAAAGTCCAGCGACGATGATATAGCAAAGGCAATGCACGTAGTAAGAAAAATAACAACAGCACTAAAGGAAAAAATGAATGCAATAGGTGTCAACGTGGTGCAGAACAACGGAAAAGCGGCGGGTCAGATCGTAGCCCATACACACTTCCATGTGATACCAAGATACCCGAATGACGTTGTGGTGATAAGCTACCAGCGCCAGCACCTCTCTGAAACAGAACTGGAAGAAATCCGCAAAAAGCTGGAAGACAAGCCGCAAAAGCATGATGATGACTTCGATTTTTGATCAAGGCAGAACTTTACTTCTACGTTAGTTACAAGGGACAGCCCGGGTCGTTCTTGATGCTCAGATCAACAATATCACAAAATACAAAATCAGCATAAAATCTATCACTGTCAGGATTGTTACCGCAAGCCTGACCTGGCTAAGGAACTCTTCGAGCCGCGTATAAACCGCAAGAAGCACAAGCGGCAAAAAAATCAATGCGGTGATGAGATAAAAATCGCCGTAAGCAAGCCCGAAACTCAGCGAAGGCAAAATGAAGAGCCCGAGGCCTGCAAGGAAGACGATGCCGTAAAGCACGATAACAGCAAGGAAATAATGCGGATATCTTTCAGTGTCCATAGAATTACTTGATTCTATCGGTATAAAAGATTTATTTTGTGAATACAGCCTTTAACGACTCGTATCTTTTTTTGCTCAATTTCCTGTAATAGGCAAAAAATATTTTCTTTCTGAAATCTCTTTCTATCTTTTCTAATACCCATTCGCGATAGCCCTCAAAATCTTTGGCGGCTGTAAGCCATCCGTTGAACGGCAAAATCAAATAAAAGTCTGTCATGAGATGGGCAAGTGCGTCTGCTGTTGTCAATGCTTTACCTTCCTTTGTTTTTGGTAATACTTTCCTGTAGCTGTGTGTGGCTATGGTCTCTTTTACTTTTTTAATTTCCTTGTCGTCGTAGCTATGTTTTCTCATTATTTCTTCAGCTTTGGATAGACTTTCGTTCATCAAGTCAGGGTCTTTTGTAGTACCCCAAGTCCTGGCTATATCATGGAAAAGTGCAGAAAGTACAACTATTTCCTTATTAGCACCAAACTTAGAGGAAATTTCTTTCCCATATTTGGCAACAACCTGTACATGATTCTCGAAGAACCACTCTCTCATGCATTCGTCAGAACTAGATTTGTATGTATTCTCCACTTCTTTACGGATACCTTCTAGTCTTGCCATGAAATTAATTGCAAAATCACATTTAAATTCGCCGGATCACAAGTCTAATCATGGAAAAGAAATTCATCGCCGCCACCCTTGTACTCATATTCTTCGTGCTGCTCGGCGTCGGTTCTGTCCTCTCGGAGAGGTGCATAGACATAGCCGGATGCAAGCAGTGCTGGAAAACGACTGTAACTGTCATAGAATCTGAACTATGCGGCGAAAACTCAACATGTTTGGCCCAGCCTGAAGACGTGCAGAACAATGCAATAGCTGATGCCGTTGTATGCGCATGCGACAAGGCAAAATCATCGAGCTATGAAGATACCGGCCTTAATGCGAATATAGAAGATGTAGTAAAAGAATTCGCGGGCTATGATATCAGCGCATCGCAGGTTTGTGAGCAGCCCGGACAATTTTTCGTGAAAAGGGCGTACACGTAAAAAATGCAGTACTTAAACATGAAAGCTTCTTCTAGTTTTACGCGCATACAACTAGTATCCTGTTTTTTTGCTTTCTTTCAACGCCTTTAGGTGTGGAGGGTGATTCGAATGGAAGCGCAGAAGTTTGACGAACTGACAAGGATGTTGCACGACATCACTACGGGCGATCCAGCGTTCCCCGCAGACAGCTTCACAGACCTCCCCGGCTTTTCGACCGAACAAAAGTTAGTTATGAAAAAAGAGTTTGGCAAAAAGACCGAAATATCCGTGCCTTACAACTACTTCGAGTCGGATTACTTTTAGGATGATGTAGCAACATGATAGACGAGACAAAAAGCACAGACGGAATTAGACAGGGGAATGTAGAACGGGTAAGGTACGCTTTTCAAATGGTGCAAGAAAAATACTCATTCTTCAGCAGGAACATGTCGGAAAGCGACCAGAGAAATCTTCGAAGATATGTGCACTATTTAATTAGACAAGAAGGAGTAGAAGCAATTGATCTTGCATTTGACATTATGCTCTACCAATCAAAATTTTCAAACAGCGGTCTCCCAGTTTCATAAAATCAATACGTTTTTGACACGTTCACCCTTATTAAACATATCTGTAGCGAAAGACGTACTTTGTACGTCATACGTTTTTTGGAAAATATGTTCTCAAGGAAATACTATTTCACCAAGAACTCAAAAAAATCTGATTCTAACCTACTTTAAACTACAGTATACTACGTTGTGGTTTAACTTTTTTGAAAATTTTTCCCAGAAAAATTATATTTCTGCGTAACAGAATGTTTATATATCGCTTATTTTATCTATACAGAGTTCAAAAAATTTTGACAAAATTTTCAAAAATAAAAATAAAATCGGAGGAATAAACCATGGATATAAACGACGAAGTGGCAAGCTTCCACGTAGAACAGGCCAGAATCATGGTTGTCGGAGCAGGCGGCGGTGGATGCAATACAGTTAATCGTCTAACAGAGATGGGAATTGCAGGTGCTAATACTATTGCTGCCAATACTGATGCCAAACATCTGGCAGTTACTAAAGCAGGAAAGAGAATCCTGCTCGGAAGAGAGCTAACAAGAGGAATGGGAGCAGGCGGCTTCCCAGAAGTCGGAAAAAAAGCTGCAGAAGAATCTAAAAACGATATAAGAGAGGCCCTTCAGGGATGCGATCTACTTTTCTTAACATGCGGACTTGGAGGAGGTACAGGAACCGGGGCAGCCCCAGTTGTTGCGTACCTTGCGAAAGAGATGGGCGCGATCGTAATAGCGGCTGTTACACTACCTTTCAAGATAGAGGGAGCGAGGATAAACAAAGCAGAAGAAGGCCTTGCAAAATTGAGAGAGGTATGCGACACTGTTATCGTGATTGAGAACCAGAAACTCGTTGAACTAGCAGGAAACAAGCCGTTGAAAGAAGCATTTGGAATATCAGACGGCCTTATAGCAACAATGATAAAGGGCATAACCGAAACGATATCCCAGCCATCCTTGGTCAACCTAGACTACGCTGACGTAAGAACCATAATGAGAGCAGGTGGTGTAGCGACAATAGGATGCGCAGAGAGTGACTCACAGAACCGTGCAAAAGATGCCATAACAAAGGCTTTGTCACACCCGCTACTGGACGTTGATTACTCAGGAGCAACCGGCGCGCTTATACAAATAATAGGCGGCGAGGACATGAAGCTCGAGGAAATCAGCATCATAGGCGAGACGGTGTCACAGCACATGGACCCTGACGCATTAGTGATGTGGGGCGCAAGGATATTGCCTGAGTTTTCCGGAAAAATCCAAGTGATTACAATAATCACCGGCGTAAAATCGCCATACATCCTTGGAAAGACCGCAGCAGGCAGGCTCGCTTCAAAGAGCAAGATGCAGAATGATCTCGGAATAGAGGTCATTGTGTAAATCAATTTAAAAAAGACCGCAAGCGAATGACGCACTCCGTGCGTCTGTCCGTTGGCGGACCTTTTATTATTATAATTCGCGAAAGGCGAAACGGAACGACGCCGAAGGCGTCAATCTTTCGCTTTCGGGAATCTTATAGTTACAGGAACGACAACGGGAGCCTAGAGTTCCAGTCGCATCGGCCTTGTAATCGCAAGGGAGACTTTGCGTAGTCAAGGGACGCTAAATAAAATTGGCAACCCGCGACAGGCAGCAATGCTTTGTGTTGTTTCGTAAAGCTTCGCTTTACGGAATCTTAGATAAGCTTTGCTTATCTCAAGACTGCAAAGAAGTTTGGCGGACGTCATGCACATCTCGTCTCCGCAAGAGACGGGATCTCGAATGTTTGCATTCAAGATCTAAGTGCAAAAGGCATAGCCTTCAGGCGAACCGCCTCACTTTCATAGTTCTTTGATCTTCGGATCGAGAACGTTAAGGGCATGACAACTTCGGTTGCAACTACCTTTAACATCACGCTCCGCAAGGGGCATGAAAACCTAGAATGCGCTTCGGCGCTTTCTGGGATCGAAGCGGTAACCAACCCGCTGAGAAGAGTTCACATCGGCAAGCGTACTATGCTTAGGCATATACCTGCTTGGTGTGGCTCCTTCATAGTTCTGTGGAAAGCCTAGAGCTTTCTGAGAATACTAGGAGCAAGATACGTTAATTCGATCTTGTCTTCTTCATTGTTATTTGCCAGCGAACTCCTTTTCGTGAGCAGCACGACATACTTCGTATGTCCATCGGCTCAAGGGTCCGGATGGAAGATGTATTTCCGACCGGATGGGCAATAACCAGGCAAAGGAGATGCCAAGAGGCAGAGGCATGACAAGTTGAATGCCAAGATGCAGGCTAAGGCAGACCAGGTGTTTCGAAAACGCCAGGTTTTACCCGTAACGTCTGATGAGGTCAATTCAGGTTGCCACACACGCCACAAGCCTTCCAACATCAACTAAGAGCCTGATGGATTGGAGGGCAGATAGTAATCCGGCCATAAAACAGTGGACCGGAGGATCGTATGCGCATATACGCGCTACCGAGTTATCTGCCTAACAATTTCCTTATTATAGTGAACCCAGAAAAGAAACAGGACATGTTTTCTGAGTTCGCATATAGTTCCCAAGGAAATAATACCAAGTTTGTTCCTTGGAGAACTATAACCCCGTGTCCGGCGGGTCATGTTCAAGAGGTCAAAAGGATGGAGTGTTCTGATGAACACTTCTTTTCAGCACCCGATGGTGTCAAAAATGAGGCTTGTAAAGGTAAAGAGAAAGCAGGAAGAGAAAAGTTTCGGAAACCTGAAACTCGTATTTACGCTTCTGAATGTGTGCGAGCTGACACAGGAAGGAAACGATACAACGCTAGATTTTCACCAGATTTACAATGTCACAGAAGTCTGGAATCTTGACATGGCGGAACAAACAGTAGAACAGGCGCAAGTGGAATAATCCTGTAATTCGTTTATATTCTTTTACTATATAGCAGTAATATGCCCAATTTTAGGTCACGTTTTCAATACGCCAAGCAGATGACCAATGAACATATAAGGGGTGCGTGGCGTGCAAAGGACATGCAGGACAAGGCTGTACTCATGGGAATTACATATCCTATCTGGTATGGTTTTCACTATTTTGATTCCTTCAAGAAACTTGAAAGACTTCACACCGACGTATTCCGTCTGAAGTATTAATTCTAAGCCATTGCGGCTACTTTCTTGACAGCATCCACCAGTTTGTCCGCATCCTGCTCGTTGTTGTACAAATAAAGGGACGCGCGCACCGAGCCGTTTATTCCGGATACATTAAACCAGTTGTGGCAGCAGTGGAATCCGCCGCGCACAAGAACATTGTAGGAATCAAGCATCAAGGCGGCTTCTTTCGAGTCTATACCCTTTATGTTGAAGGAAATTATCCCGCCTCTCTCTTCCGAACTTCCGAGTATCGAAACGTTCTTTACGTCTGCGAGTCCCTTTGTTATCCTACTATTCAGCGCAGCTTCATGTTTTTCTATGTTTCGCAGGCCGACTGATTCCAGATATTCTATAGCGGCCCGAAGACCAATAGCGCCTGCATAATTCTGCAAGCCGGCTTCAAATGAATGCGGATAGCCGAGGTAAGTAGGCTTTCCATCAGTAACATTCTGCACGGTGCCTCCGCCAACTATGAAGGGTTGCAGCTTTTCTGCTATATCCTTCTTGACAAACAGGCAGCCAATGCTGGGGCCGAGCATCTTGTGACCGGAGAATGAAAGTACGTCACAGTCAAGCTTCTTCACGTCTATCTCCTTGTGCGGAACACTTTGCGCGGCATCGACAACAAGTAGCGAGCCGTTGTCATGCGTTGCCTTTGCTATTTCGTTTATGGGGAAGTTCATGCCGTCTATGTTTGATGTTTGCAGAAGGGATACAACCTTAACCGATTTACTGAGGTCGTGTTCGAAGGCACTGAAGTCGAACCGTCCATTATCAGTTGGTATTATGATGTGTCTGAACCTCGTCCATGGCAGGAAATTGGAATTATGCTCCTTGTCGCTTGTTATTACTTTGTCATCTTTGCCCAGGCCAAGTGAATTGGCGGCTATATTGAGACCTTCGGTCGTGTTTTTTGTAAATATTATCTCCTCAGACTTGGCGCCGATGAACTTCGCGACCTTGCTACGTGCAGCTTCGTATTCCTCAGTCACCTGCTTGCCTAAACGGTGAGAGCTGCGCTCTCCGCACGCAGGAAATTCAAGGTAATAGCGGTTCATAGCGTCGACGACCTGCTTTGGCTTCAACGCCATGCAGGCGCTGTCCAAATATACATGCTTTTGCAAAACCGGGAAGTCCTGGCGAATTTTATCGATGTTCACACAATCACTATTAGCTGGTATAAAATCTATAAGAAAAGAACGTAAAGTTAAAATTCTTATGATTTCTCTGTAAAGGCATGGTCGGCCACGTTCTCAAAAAACATTTGTGTGGAAGTATTTCCATGATTTATGCCATCGTCAATCCATGAAACCAACTTCCTGGCATGAACGTTATTCCTGCTCATCCTTTCGGCGTTATATCTTGCTATCATTGAAGCCATCCCGGTCTGCGAGCGAAATTCCTGTGAATAAAAATATGCCTGAAAATCATGCAGTTCCCTCAGCACCGTTTGCACACGTTCACCAGAAGACATCAGCATACCGGCGGCGTATTTTGTTTCGGCGTCTATGAATCCTTTTACAACCTCAAAATCCTCTCCTTCCTTGCGCAACATTGCCATGATGTATTGAGGCTCGAGGTATGTTAGTTGCGCCAGCTTTTTCAGTTCCTCACTGTCCGGGTAGTCGTGTTTTAGCGCTTCTTCAAGAAAATTTGCAGGACTGATTTCATAACCAAAAACCTCTGACGTTGCAAGTTCCGCAACCGTTTCATCTACGAGTCTGCTGTACAAGTTTTCGCCTTCTACACACATCAAAAACAGCCCGTTTTGCCCCATCACATAATGGACTGCTTCGTGAAACGCGCTGCCTTCATAATCCTGCCTTAATAAGGCAATCCTGTTCAGCCCAGGCTGTGCACTTGGCACGAATGAGCCAAACCCCGCCGAATCGTCGCCATAAATGAGCTCAAAATCATATCGCCTCTCCGGCAGGCCGAGTACTGAACTGCAGCGCCTTAGAACTTCGTCGATGTAATTTCTATCGATATCGACAATCGCTGATTTATACGGTGAAACTCTTCCTTTCATCTTAAACACTCTCATGCTACTATATAGTCACTTAAAAGTGACTAACAAGTTTAAAAGGTTTATTGTTAATTTAAATACGATAATCATGTCGAGAATAGT
>DATDXH010000097.1:0-2875 GCA_035289405.1 archaeon
TGGTACAAAAGGTTATTTGCACTGGCTTAACGATACAGTTGAGGCAGGCGCTCAAGACGCGTTTGCAATGGTTGTCGATGATCTTATAGAAGGCGGCTACGTGCCTGCACATCTTCAGGATCATATTTTGATGCAAGAAGAGAATGACGAGCGACTTTTTAGGATTATTAAACGTTTAGTGAATCTTTGCGTCCAGAACTCCGTAGCAATTACAGGTGGCGAGACCGCAATCATAAACACCCTAAAGGGTTTTGAGATGGGAATAACAGCCACCGGGTACGTGGAGAGGGGACAAGAATTATACCAAAACGCGTTGCCTGGAGACGCTATTATAGGTATAGAAAGTTCCGGAATACATTCGAATGGACTAAGTTTTTATCGCGAGGAATTTTTTGATAAACGGGGGATGAATATTGATAGCGTTCTACCTTGGGGTCCTACTGTGGGTGCTGAGCTTACAAAACCTACTAGGGTATATCTTTCTGCATTGAAAAAACTTCTACGTCATTATCATGAACATATTCATGGAATGGTCCATGTAACGGGTGGCGGGCTTTCGAAGTTGCGTGAATTAATGCCAAATAATGATGTTACTATAGAAATTGATACCAATCACAAACTTAGACCGCAAAGAATATTTCAATATGCACACGAACTTGGAACACCGTCAAGAGATATGTACAGAAAATTCAACAATGGGGTGGGATATGTCATGGCGGTGACCCTATCTGAATGGCCAAAAGTTGTTGACTGTCTAAATCGATACTTTCCAACTGATGTGATTGGACACGTTTATAAGGGAAACGGAAAAGTAGTGATAAATTCCCAATATGATAATTCAGTTGTAGAGTTCTGATACATGTTTTTTACTCTATCTATCTAATTCTATAACATGAATCAGCGCGAAGTCTGGGATAATATTGCAGATGACTGGAGTAAGAAAAGGGTAAATCCTGTGACGGATACCATTGAATTTCTAAGGAACAAGAAGGGACTTATTTTAGATTTAGGCTGCGGCGCCGGCAGGAACCTCATTGCAACAGAAGGAAATATAATAGCAGCAGATTTTTCTTACCGCCAGATAAGTATTGCAAGGAACAAAACAAATAAGGAGCAGCTTGATATTGACCTTATTGTCTCGGACGCTCTGGATCTACCGTTCAAAGACAATTCCTTTGATGCTATTGCCGTCTCAAATGCATTTCACTGCATAAAATGGAACAGACGCAATGCGGCTCTCAAAGAAATAATACGAATTGCCAAGGATGGCGCTTCGGTTTTTATTAGTGTCTGGAACAGGGACCAGCCGCGTTTTGCCGGAGCGAAGAAGGAGTCGTACATAGGCTGGAATGTTAATGGCAAGCGATATGAGCGGTATTATTACCTATACTCAAAAGACGAATTTGAAGCACTACTTAAAAAACATTTCAAGAACGTTAAGGTTTTAGGCAGCCGGGAGAAGGCATTTGGAAAATATTCAAAGAATATCATTGCGACTGCCGTTGTTAAAAAATAATGCGAGAGGGCGGATTCGAACCGCCGAACGGACTAACCGACAAGGTCCCTCAAAAGTCAGATCAATTTCTGAGCTTCGCCTAAGCTTCGCCCAAACTTCCCGTTTAAAGGAAGCTTACTTGCGCCTTTGACCAGACTTGGCTACCCTCGCGTCTGCATAAATAATTTCACAATTACATATATATAGTGTACTATCAAAATCTTAACGCGGAATGTGTCTAATATCAAGCTCTTTTATGCGGTTGTTGTCGACCTGTTCTTCATAGGCAAGATAACGAGCTTTGCGAAATCGGTTGGCTCGAAGGTCGTGTTTCTTGACAGCTACGAGCACTTGATTGAGGCCATAGATGACAAGATGCCTGAAGCAGTTCTTGTAGACCTTAACGGGCCTCTCACTGTTGCTCACTTGGATCATATCAAGTCCAGATACAATGTGAAAATGATTGGATATTTGCCTCACGTGCAAGCTGAACTCAAGCAAAGGGCAGAAAAAGTCTGTGATCGTGTCATGACACAGGGCGAGTTCTCTAATAATCTTGTTAGTATATTGGGTTAAGCTTTTTCGTTTCTGGATGACGCAAACAGAAAGACGTTCGGAGAACGTCATACGGTAGCGCGTCTTTCGGTTACGAAAACCCTTAATGGAAAAGAAATATATTAAGAATATGACTCATTGTCATTCGCTTAGTCTATTATTTCATGGCATGAACGGCATCTGGCTTCGTACATCTCCGACGCGCCTACTACTATTGTCGGATCAGTGCGCTTGGCGGGCTTTCCGTCTATTAACCGCTGCGTCATTACCGCTTCGCGATTCTTGCAGCGCATGCATATGGCCTTTATCTTGTCTACGTAGTCCGCGCGCGCAAGGAGCTCGCCCATCGGGCCGAACGGCTCGCCCCGGAAGTCTGTGTCGAGGCCTGCCACCACCACGCGTCTGCCTTCACTAACCCATCTTGTTATCGGTTCTATTATGCTGTTTTCGTAGAAATTGCCTTCGTCGAATGCGATAACCTCTGGCTGCTTGCTCGCGACCAGGCTTTCTATATCGGATATGGCTCCGCTGTCAGTTCCGGTCACTATCGCCTCCAGCTTTCGGTGGTCGTGAGAAATAACGTGGGTTGCGTCGTACCTGTTGTCTATGGACGGCTTGAACAATATGAAAGACTTTCCGCTTATCTGGACACGCTTGACGCGCCTTATCAGCTCTTCGCTCTTGCCGGAGAACATCGGCCCGCATACGACCTCTAATGAGCCTTTCTGGAAGTCCATCTAACCACCGTAGCCGTTGCACCGTGCGGCTTGCACCCTTTCGAACCCATGCTTTGACGGGTCTATCGGGAACATTTTGGGGAATTCA
>DATDXH010000098.1:0-2065 GCA_035289405.1 archaeon
CCTTTTTTATCCGATCCTTTTTTCATCTTTGCGAGGCGCGCTTTCAGCTGGGCCAGCGCATTCTCACTGCCGTGGTGGCGCGGCATCAGACGGAGCATCTCTTCAAGCGCGGCAATCTTCTCTTCCTTGCTCTTGGCTTTATGGAAATGTTCCTCGGCGACGTAATATTCCCTTGGGGCATTAACAGGCATAGTAAGAATTTGCCGAAAATCAATAAAAGCTTACGATTGGCTAGCCTCAATAACAATAAGTTCTTCCCAAGGTATTTTTTCTCGGGCAATAATCGACACGGTCATGCCGGTTTTTTTCAGCAATTCTACGATCTCTTTTTCGCCCGTTAACGATGAAATAACAATGAGTACACGTCCGTTGGGCTTCAAATGACCGTTTGTCATGTTTATGAAGCGCTCTATAACCTCACGTCCGCTTTTGCCGCCTGCGTACGTGGGATCATTCTCGCCAGCTTCGACAGGCAGGTATGGCGGATTGAATATTATCAGGTCGAACCTGCCTTTGACCGATGAAAACAGGTCGGATTGGATTGTTTCTATATTGCAGCCATTCGCTTCTGCGTTCGCCTTGGCAGTTTTGACCGCTTCCGCGTTTATATCAACCGCCGTGACGTGGGCCCCGTTTTTTGCCGCTATTATTGACAAAAACCCTGATCCGCAGCCCACCTCAAGCACAGATTTGCCTTTAATTTCAAGATTTTCGAGGGCCTTTGCCATTAGAATGCTGTCTTCCCTTGGATAGTACACATTTTCGGGCACTTCGAGCTGGATTTCGCCGTGGTAGAACTTCATACTCAAGAATAAGGAAGGAGTTTTTTAAAGTTAGTAAGATCTGGACTTTTGGGTCTTACGCTCATAATAAACTTCCTTTTTGCATGCGATATATGTGATACCCAGAATGAAGGCTATTGTCAGACCTGCCAAGGGAATGAAGTAAAATTGGTATTGCTGCGCAAAAAATAACAAAATTCCTAGGGCAATTAGCACCAGTGAAAATGTATGATAGCTATTTTTGAAATGGCGTTCTATTATGGAAAAGTGAGAGAATTGATACAAGCCAAAACCTCCGAAAAGAGCAAATAATGTGACTAGGCGCAAAAATATATCGTCAGTAATCACGTTAACTACAAGCGGTATTGACAAAATCAAAAGGTATACCCCTATATATTCTGATATTATGTCGCCCAAAAATATATTCTTCTTTGCGATCTCCAATTTTCGCTGGGCGATTGATTCTGCCACATTTGTATAGATCAGTGTAGAGAATAAGAACCCCGATATGCTGATCATTAAAAACGATAACGGAACCTTAATCGAAATATCGTAGGTATTGAACTGCGTAAGAATAAGGCCTGTAAAAAATACGACGACCGCTGTCATGAAAGAGGTGAAGGAAACGTACGTCTGCACCTGTGTCTGGCGAAGATTTAGTGTCTCCTGCTGTGACATAATTATAGATGAAGACGGCCCTTATTTATAGACTTTTGTTTCGCTCAGGATAAGTGGCATGGAAGAATCCCGTCTTTTACCAATATTTGCGTACCCTATACATTCCCCGTCGTCAAGTGATGGCAAAACTCTTGTAAAATTTATGCCCGATATTCTTGAAATATCCTCATAAACACGAATAGCGGCATCCAAGGCTTCAGGTTTTACATGCCTCCGGCCCTTTCTTGCGTGACCCAGTTGATCATCTCCATTGTATTTTGCCGTTAAGACAAGAGGTGCCTCTGGTCGGTTATGTGTAACACGGACACTGCCCCGTTTTATGTATGGGGCTCCTTCAAGGGCATGAAAAAG
Source organism: archaeon (assembly GCA_035289405.1). GTDB lineage: Archaea > Aenigmatarchaeota > Aenigmatarchaeia > GW2011-AR5 > GW2011-AR5 > GW2011-AR5. The sequence continues at coordinate 1,812 of DATDXH010000098.1, forward strand.
ACGATAAAATTGTGTGGGGTTTATTTCCGCTTCCGTCAAGAGAGCATCGAACAGCCTCTTCCGTGTTTTATTATCCATAGAGCTCTAGAGTAGTAAAATAGGAATTTTCTTAAAAGCATCATTTCTTTTGCTTAAGCTTTCCGATTTCATAAAACGACCTCATTTCTTTTGCTTAAGCTTTCCGATTTCATAAAACGACCTCATTTCTTTTGCTTAAGCTTTCCGATTTCATAAAACGACCTCATTTCTTTTGC
>DATDXH010000099.1:0-2876 GCA_035289405.1 archaeon
GAGATGTCATGGCAAGTCTTCATAGAAATGATATATTTTATAACGATACAATACTTTCTGACGATTTTGGAAGGTCGCATGTTGTAGTAAGCGATGATAGACCCGCAGTATTGTTCGACTACGGCGTAGCATTAAAAGCTGATAATCATTTGCAATTCACTGATGAAGAAATGTTTGATTATGTGCGAACATTCCCAGGCGGACAAATGCTTTCACATTTAGGAATAGACGACGAAACATCCAAGTCCATGATAGCGACGTACAGACAGCAACTCAAAGGTATTACAAAAGACGGAATTCTGCAAAGAGATATTGATTTTATTATGGAAGGTCTCTTCTTCGGATCAGTTAGAATAGGCATTCCTATAACTGAGCCTTTCATAAGAGGTTTCAATGAAACCTATCAAAGGTGATTTTTATGAATTGTCCAAAATGCTGTGTCGAGAGTGTGAAGCGCGGATTCAGGCAGACGAACCTAGGCAAAAAACAGCTCTATCTCTGCGGCACGCACGGGAAATTCACTCCCGACTGTCCTAAGATGAGGTTCAGGCAGAGCAACGTCATGCATGCGGTGAAGCTATACAAGCGCGGGCTGTCATCCTCGCGTGTGCAGAAGATACTGGAGGGCGAGGACGTCCGCGTATCGAGGTGGACAATAATAAAGTGGCACAAGAAATTTGCCGAAGGAAAAGCTTAAATATTAGTGTCACTATATAGTAGTTAAGAAATAAGAATTGGTGTGGTTATGGTCGTAAATATGAGAGATACGGGTTCTGGGCATGGTTCTCCTGTAGATGCGTCTGATATGTGGCACGAAACACTAAGACGTATAGTGGGAAACAATATTGGTTCCATAATACAGGATCGCGGATATACTCCAGACGGCGATGACGGGCTTTTCTACCGTATGGTAAGAAAACACAGAGGACGTGAAGTAGATTTAGTTCTTAAAGAATTTGACGTGAATTTAGACGGACACGGAAGCCCGTCAACAACTAAAGATCATGGTGCTCCTCTTATATTGAATTTCTCGAAAGGTGAGAATCTAACAGGTTCGTATATTCCAGAACCGGATAATTGTCCCGCCGCAACAAACGGACATGCTACGTCAAAAGCTCTGGCTCTTATTCGTCTGCCAGCAGGTTCTATGTTAGGATACGTAAAAGCTGAGAGAGGGTACAAAGGTATGATAGACCTGCCTCCCGAATGGGACGGGATTGCAGTAGAAACTAAAAAAAGAAAAGGACCATTTTTTAGAAGCGTCAAAGATATGGCCAGTATACTTGGTGCTGTCGCGGCAATCGGTGTGGCGGCTTATTCGTCTTTGGTGTCACCGGCATATTTCAACAGGCAAAACGCTCCTACTGCAATAGTTGAAACTGCAAAACCTGCTAAAACAATTGTTCCGCTACAAGCCATGCAACCTGTTCAGGAGCCTGAGTATAGTCTTTTTACTTCGCCAAAGGGCTACAGTCACTGGAAAATAGCAACCCAAAAAATGGGGGCAAAAAGCGTCGGGGAAGTAAATGCCGCAATCAAAGAACTCAGGGCTTACAACGGGCTCGATCCAAATTCTGATCTTCTTCTGGAAGGCCAGGTAGTAAAGATCCCAAGAAAAACAAATATCAATGATGTTGTAGATTTCAAATATACTGTAAAACCTGACGATGTGCTTTCCGGTATATCTGTAAAGTTCTACGGGACAAACAAGATGGTAAATGACATAGCCAGAGACAGCGGCATTGCGGATCCAAATAAAATTAACACTGGAGATGTACTGACCCTCCGCATGCCAAAGTGGAAGGCAGACCAGATTAGCACGAACACAATAAACACGCCGACTAGCGATCCGAAAAATTATGTTTCTAACATAGGCCGCAAACACCTCAACGAGTCGGAGCTGGCAAGGGCAAGTATAGATATATCGGCAGCCTACAAGAGCGGTGTTTCCGCGTCAAGGCTTGCAGACGATTATGTTGGCCTGAACACAAATGACGTTTATAAAATGGTTGCCGAAACAAAGCGTTCCGAAGGCGGAACATACAAGTGGAACAGAAGGCTTGCCGAGGCGACGGGCGAACTTGGAACTGTAGAAGACATGATTTATAATGGCAGAAAGGCAGGAAAATCAGCGTCTGTCATAGCAAGGGAAATAAAGGACATAACAGGCTTCGAAATGAGCACAAGCACAATCTACAGGATGAACAAAAAAGCCTCTGATGTTTCATACAAGTCAACATTCGGTTACAGCAAGGACGAAGTCGCAGACATGTACAATGCGAACATAGCGAAAGGCATGAACGTCGAAGATGCGTACATGAGGGCTATAGGACAGTTCAAGAATATTTAATTTCTACTTGGAATCATTTAATCCAAGCGGGTATAACCTGCTGCGGAACTCTGTGATTGTCTCATTTTGGTATTCTTTGTCAAGCCCGTCGATCATCATACCAAGAGCCGCTTTAGCGATATAGAACTCGATCCTGTATTTGTATATGCGCAACATGCCGGGCAATGTCAGTTCCATTATTATAGACGATATGTTATCTTTTTAAGTGGTAAGGAGAAACTCTGTAGAGCAGCCCTTTCTAAAAGAAAGCGCTGGCGGAAAGAAGCTAACACTCTTGTTATGTAACGCCGATGTAGCTCAATCTGGCAGAGCATTAGTTTTGTAAACTAAAGGTTGGGGGTTCGATTCCTCCCATCGGCTCTTTTCTTTCCATATCTTATTGTCCATTTTTATGGTCAAATGTAAATATTTAAAGTTTACATATGTATAATTTATATGCAATTCAGAAATTTCGCGGAGGACTTGCTTGGTTCGAAAGTCAAGATAAAGATACTGCGCATAATGCTTGGCGAGGAGACCATCACAA
>DATDXH010000100.1:0-10028 GCA_035289405.1 archaeon
GAGGACGTGCCTATGCTTCTGGCACCCATATCAAGAAAACCCACCAAAAAAGTTACCTTGAATGAGCTTGTCAGTGCGCTGAACAAGGCATTTGAGTTCCAGGAGAGGAAAGAGGGAAAGAAAATAAGGATGCGGCACGCCATAGAAAGACTAATAGAGCCTGAGGAAGACATAGAGGTGAGGATAAATGAAATATATGAGGAGATACTGCGGACCAAGTCAATAAGATTTTCGCAGCTTGTCCCGGCATGGAAGAAGATGGAGATAGTCAAGACGTTCATACCGCTCCTTCACCTGGCCACGCGCGACATGATTACATGCGAGCAGGAAGACATGTTCAAGGAAATATTCATCAAGATAAAAATACCGGATGAAATACCAAGGGAAGGATCTGGGGAGGCACCTAAGCCAATACAATAAAGTAATGGACATCACCACAATAACCGTCCCTACGTTCCGTCTTGGTAAGTGATAGACATGGCGACACAACCAAATCCGAAAAAGCTGGCACTGCTTGAGGCAATTCTATTTACGACGACCGACCCGCTCACGTTCGAGGAGCTTCAGAAGCTTACCAAGTCAAGAAAGGATGAGCTGCAAAAATTACTGGACCAGCTAAGCCAGCGCTATCTTCCTGAGGAATATGGCATCAAGGTCTCTGACATAGGCGGCTACAAGCTGGTTGTCAAGAACGAGTACAATATTAATGTTTCCAACCTCACACCTCACTCTGACATGTCGCGCGGACTGCTTCGTGTGTTGTCAATCATAGCATATCACGAGCCGATAAAACAGGCTGATATAGTCAAGGTCGTGGGCAACAGGACTTATGAGTACGTCAAAGAATTACATGAGCGCGGACTCATAAATATAGAAAAGAAGTCACGCACACGAATACTCACGACTACGCCAAAATTCGGAGAATACTTCGGGACCAAGAAGGAAGAAATGAAGAAGAATATGGAAATTAAAGATGAGGGAACCAAGGATGAACATGGAGAAAGCGGTGGAGGGTCAGACGACTTACCCGACGAGCAGCATGGCCAAAAATAGCGTTCCAGGCTCTGTAGAAACCCTTACCTAAATTGATAAAAATAGACCCCAACCAATTGAGGTTGTTGAGAACTCAACAAGGAGGGGTCTAAGATGAATAACCCGAGCAAACTCATAAAGTTTGCGGAAGCATGCTCGGGTGTGGTCAGGAAGAAGATTCGGAAGTATTCCAGCAAATTCTCAAGGAAGGACTTTACGCAATGGCAGCTGCTCACGCTATTGTGTGTCATGAAACGATACAGACTCAAATATCGTGAAATCATAGAAATTCTGCATTTAATGCCAGAATTTCTTGGTCTCAAGAAAATACCTCACTGGACGACATTGAACAAGTTTTTTCTACGGTTGCAAAATGCTTTGCTGACAATTCTTCTGGAATTTTCTGCTGTTGGCAATCGCATAGAAGCGTCGATAGACGCTTCTGGATATGACAGACATTATGCGTCCAAGCACTACGTACGCCGTTGCAAGATGACCTTTGGAGATTTGAAAGTCACAAAAATTATCGATGTGCACAGGTTGTCCGTTCACAGGATTCACTGCACGACAACACGAAGGCATGATTCCCAAATCTTGCTTCCCTTGGTGACCAAGACAGCAGCGAAGCTGCTGTCTTGGCATGCAGATGCAGGATACGATGCGAAATTTATACGAGACTCGCTTCGCTCGCAAGGCATACGCCCTGTCATAAAGCATAGAATTTTCTGGAACATAGACAAGGCGCACAATGCAAGATTGAAAAATTACGGAAAAAGAAGCATGTCAGAGACTGTCAACTCGATGATAAAGAGAAAGTATGGAGATTACGTATCCAGCAAGATGTGGAACAACCAGTTCAAGGAAATGACACTCAAGTGCCTTGTGCACAACATCGATCTGATGTTGGCTTTTCTCAGAGGGTTTCTACGAAGCTGCGTTCCATTATGTTTTGGCAACCAGTTTCTTGACATCCTCATGGACTTCCTGCGGGGTGCGGTTACCGTCTATAAAATAAGTTTCAGGGAAGTATTTCTTCATTGTCAGCAAGTTCTGCCGTATCTGCACCAGTTTCTGCTCTTCCTCGAAAAGCTCCACGTGGTGCCGCGCTTTCTTCATGCGCTCTAGGCATATCTTTGGATTGGTATCAATTACTATTGTTATGTGCGGCTTCATGAAATGCGAGTTGATCTGTTTTAGTATGTCCAGATTTGTGTTAAGCGCACCGAAAACCAGCGACGATAGAACGTAACGGTCGCATATCACTATCTTGTTCTTCTTCATTGCAGGCTCTATTTCTGTATTCAGGTGGTGCGCACGGTCTGCGGCGAAAAGCATTTGCAATGTCAATGGATTGGTTTTCCATTCGCCGCGCAGGCAGGCTTTTATTATCCCGCCTACCAATCCGTCGGTCGGTTCCTTTGTCAGTATTGCGTCCTTTTCCTTGTTGAGAAAATGATTGCGAAGAAGGGTTGCCTGGGTTGTAATGCCCGCACCGTCCAGCCCTTCAAAAACATATAGCTTACCTACCATTTAATCCACGTCCGATAAATCTACCAAATGAATCTCTCTCTAAGGGGGTTCTATGCCTTACTATCATATTATCTAACTTTAATAGCTTTTTATTTGGATTCCAGAATAACGGCTTTATGTTATCATAAAATCTGTCAAAACACTCGCTTTTTACACCAACACTATACCCATTATAAACCTTACTTGTCAATTTAATTCTGCATTTTATATCTAGAATTTTGGATAATCTGGAAACGTCCTTTGCTAAATTCTTATTTACTATGCCTCTAACAATCCATATCTGGCCACCGCTTATTGTTCCTTCGTCTATGTATGCGGCTTTCAAGAAATACGACCCATAAAGTTTATCCATTTTAGCGAGTCGAAATACTGATTTTGGTATCCTACATTTCTTTGAATAGAATGTTGTGACACTGAAGAATTTTTCTAAGAGTCTTGGTATAGTAGCTGGAAGATCAATGTCTCTTCTAAAATTTTTAGGATTATTGAAAATTAATGTACCCCCAAATATTTTGTTTATTAAAGTCGTAAACTCTTTTCTGTTATCAAAATCATAGTTAGAGTACCGCATTATATAATTATCTGCGTATCCATCAAAGAAAGAATGTGCCAAGAGACAGCTCCAATAAGGCGATAAATTTATAGGGAATGTGAATTTAGCAGCTTTATATCTACCAATCCCAGTAAATTTATTGTTCAAGTCGGAAAAGTTTATATCTATGCTATTCAGCACTTTTTTAAGGTGCAAATTTTTAATTCCTTGTTTTTTAAATTTTAAGCTTTGGTAAATCTCTAATCCTATTCCAAGTCTAAATCTTAAGTTATTTAGGTTTTTATGTTTCAGCTCTACTTGATTTAAAATAAAATCACAATAGGATTTATCTAAGAGGAATATTTCTGTATCATTCATGTCCCACCAGTTAATTTCTTTTTTCACATTCAAATACTATAAATTTTAACATAAATAGATGTGTATGCTCTAGGAAATATAATTGAACTATAAATATATCAGTATTGAACTTTACAAGTAAACGGTGCTAAAATGAAAGTCGCAATTGTAATGCCTGCGTACAACGAGGAGAAGACTGTTGGAAGTATCGTAAGAAGGTCAAAAAAATATGGGCGCGTTATCGTCGTTGACGACGCGTCTAAGGATAATACGGCCAGCGAAGCGAAGAAAGCCGGTGCCATAGTCATCAGGCATAAAACCAACAAGGGGCTAGGATCAGCGCTCAGAACTGGCTTTATCGCGGCGCTCAAGACGAAGCCGGATGTTGTCATGACGGTTGACGCCGACGGTCAACATGAACCTGAGGAAATAAGGAAATTCCTACGGCTCATTGAGGAGGGTTACGATTTCGTGCTCGGCGAGCGCGATCTCACGAAATACCCTTTTGTAAAAAAGTTCGGCAATTTCTTCCTTAACGGCATAACTAATTTTGTTTCCGGCACGCATCTGAGCGATACGGAGAGCGGTTTCCGGGCTTTCACCGCTAGCGGACTGAGGAAGCTCTACCTCAAGGCGCAGCGGTATGAGATAGCTGTGGAAATAGTGTTCGAAGTTGGCAGGAACAAGCTGAAACATACGAGCATACCCATATCGTCGCCAAGCTACGTCAGGGGCGTTGGTGTCTGGGACGGGGTGAAGAATTTCCTGTACCTGCTGCACAGGAAGAACAGGACATTCAAGAATACCATAGAAGACGTTGTATACGTCCTGAGGAACAAATTTTAAACAAAGCAGAACCTAATGAATCGGGTATACTTTTATGTCTTCCAGATTATAGACGCTTCTACCCTTTTCTGTCAATTGTCTATCGGTTGTGACTAAACCTGCAGAAACTAAATATGCAAACGCGTCTGAGAATGGATATGCTGTTATAAGATCAGCAGTCGGGTAGTCATGACGAATATTACTGATTATACATCCAGCGGCACATGCGACTTTTGGGTCATTTATTCCGCTTTCCTCTAACGCCTTTTGACGTAAGACAATATCTTTTATTATTGCTTCCTCGTTCATATCAAAGATAACAAAAGAACCTTTTTAAACGTTCTATCCTTAGTTATGCTCATGGCAGAGAAAAAACAGTACATGCCGCAGTCCACTGCAGGCCTAATGAGGTACATGGACGTCGAGGAAAAGATACAGATAAAGCCCACGCACGTTGTCATGCTGAGCGTGGCATTTGGAGTCTTGGTGCTCCTCATGAAGTTTTTTGTCTAAAAGCGTACGAATTCTAGGATTTAAGTTTTCCAGTCAATATTCTTATCATGAAAATACTTGTTACGGGCGGTGCCGGGTTCATAGGACGCCATCTTGTGAAGAGGTTGCAAGAGAAGGGTCATACGGTCACAATATACGACAATTTTTCTAATTCTAAAAAAGACGGACTTAATACCACGGTGATAGAAGGCGACATACGCGATGCCGGGGACGTGCAGAGGGCAATGAAAGACACTGAAGTCGTGTTTCATCTGGCGGCAATCAGCAACGCGCGCGATACGGATGAGGATGCGATGTACAACACAAACTTCATGGGCTCTAAGAATGTGTTCGAGGCGGCAAAGGCGGCGGGCGCAAAGGTTATTTTTACTTCCTCCGCGGCGGTTTACGGCGACAACAAGCTGGCCAAAGAAACGGACGAGTGCAAGCCGATCAACCAGTACGGCAAGAGCAAACTGCGGGCCGAGAGGATAGCACCGGGGGATGCATTCGTCACACGCTTATTCAACGTCTACGGCCCGGGCAGTAGCAGCGTGGTAAACAAGTTCTGCGGGTTGATACCCAAGTACGAGGATGTAACTGTTAATGGTCACGGAACGCAGACGAGGGACTTCATATACGTGGACGATGTCGTCAACGCGCTGGTCATGGGACTCGATATGAGCGGCGTCTATAATGTAGGCACAAATACGGAGACCTCGGTCATGCAACTTGTGGACATCATACACGAGATGACGAAGAGCAAGCCGAACGTGAAATTCCTTCCTGCGGTGAATGAAATACAGCGCAGCCGGGCGGATATAACCAAGATAAGCGCCACGGAATGGTACCCAAAGGTAGAACTTGTGGACGGGATAAGAAACATCCTAGTGTCACAGGGCTTCGACTTCTCCGTTGTCGAACATTTGAAATAAAGACCAAGAGGAAACGTACTATTATACTGCCTCGACTTTCATCATTTTTGAAAAGAAGAATTATTCGGAAAAAAGAAAAATATCATAATCATGTCGTGGCCCGCACTTCTTGAAGCGAAAAATAATATCAGAAACATATCCGCAGAATTAGACAAATTACTCAGAGAATCAAATTCTATGAGTAAAAAAGATCTTGTAAAATACAAAGAAACACTTCTTTCCAAGATAGACGAGTCTATACTGCTTATAGAGCAGGAGATGGAACAACTCGATTCGAACCTGAAGAAGCATAGAAAATATGCGGAATCAAAATCGGTCTTTCTAAGAAGGCATCATAAGATGCTTTAGAATTCTTCAATATATGCGGTTTTGTGCCAGTAAAGGGTCATGCCCACCAGTATAATCAGCGTCCACGCCATAATGATCTGAAAATCTATTGCTGTCATAGCAAAACCATACTTCTAATGTTTTTAACCTTACTGTTCGAATTTAGTACTCGTGGACAAAGAACAAGAACAATCCGAAGGCTTATGGCCCAGAGAACAACCTAATAATCAGCCACAACCGGCTAGGCAGGGCACTGGACTTTTCAAGGGCCTGCGTGAAAATAAAAAATACGTGATCAAGTCCAGCTTACTTATAATTATTTTCTGGCTGGCCGAATTTGCTTACCAATATCTTTTTTTATAGCGCTCCAAGTAAATATTCTGGATATTATACTTACTTGAGCGCTATAAGTGAACCCACAATACATGTCGGGATTCTTTTGTGGGTTCACTATAATACCCGGGCAGGCACAGACATCAATTATCAGAAGCGCGGCGTTAGCCGGCACCACGTTAATAAGCATAGCGCTTATAATCGGACCGCTTGCCAGGCTCACGAGACGGAATTATATTTTTCACCGGAGGACAATAGGCGTCTGGGGCTTCACATTTATAATACTTCACGTGCTGACCGTTGTTGCTTACACATTAAATTTCAACCTATTACTGATATGGCAACCGCTTGACCCGTTCATAAACCCGCTTATTTTCGGCGCGATCGCTTTTGTGCTTTTCCTGCCTGTCTACTTTACGTCTACGGACTGGGCTATCATAAAATTGGGTGCCGACAAGTGGAAAAACGTCCATAGAATAGCGTATTTCGCTTATATTTTCTCTATACTGCACTATATTCTGATCAGCCCGAGATGGTTCAGCAATGCGGCCAACTTCCTGCTGTTCGCGTTGACTGTGATTGCCCTCACGCTTCAGGTTCTCGCATTCATAAAGACAGTGAAGAAAACACACAGCAGGAAGGCTGCCGTAGCTGGAGTGATAATAATATTATTTGGTACGATCATGTTCCTGATGACCTTTACCAATATTTTGTGATAATATGGAAATACACGACAAGGTCCCTATCTGCCCTTTTTGCAATGAAAAAATACGCAATGCGACAGACGTAGTGCTCGGCACCAAGACATTTTTCCTTTGCCCGAAATGCGACAAGATACTTTCTATACAGAACGAGTAGATATTTATCCTAGAATGTATTTTCTTAAAACAATACATTCTGGATCCCATCTTCTTACAAACTTACAGTTTTTAACTATATGTATACAAAGAAGATGCGATGACAATGCCTAAGAACGATAACGAATGGAAGAAAAAATTGACACCTGAGCAGTTCAAAGTACTACGCAAGAAGGGAACGGAAGCGCCGTTCACAGGCAAGCTTCTTTACAACAAGAAAAGTGGCGTTTACACATGCGCGGGCTGTGGCTTACCAATATTTGCCTCGGACAAGAAATTTGATTCCGGTACAGGTTGGCCGAGCTTCTGGGAGCCGATAAAGGGGGCTGTTGAAGTCAAGGAGGACAAAAGCCTCTTCATGAAACGGACTGAAGTTATATGCAAGAAATGCGGCGGACATCTTGGTCATGTCTTTAATGATGCACCGCAAACACCTACAGGTATGCGTTATTGCATTAACTCGTGCTCTCTTGATTTTGACAAGGAAAAAAGCAAAAAAATAAGCCTTAAATAAACAATGTCCAAAATCAGAGAATGTACGATTTTACACGACATGGAATAAGATGGGGTTATACGTTTCTTCTTGCAGATTCCAGACTATCTGAAGAGCAAAGGTATGACCTGATGTATCGTGCTACTGAAATGTATCTAGAAGACAAACCAAAAGTAGATTTTCAGGATATGGCCCTGGAATATGAAGGGTCTATTTGTACAAAAGGCGACTTCAATGTAATAGGTGGTTTAAGTGGCCAACGTTTTGATGCAAATGTTGATGTGGATGAAGTTGGGAAGATATACGTCAGGTTTTTAGTTAGCGAGCAGACTACAGGCTCTAAGACTTCTGTTTCTAACAACTGATTACTTTTTCATGTGCTTGAAAAATTGTATCTGGCGTTCTCGCTTTAGCGCGGCTTTGCGGGAGCGGAATTTTCCCAACTTCTTTTTCCTGTCTTTTGAATACAGGATGTAATAAGACTTTTCCTTTACGATTACCATGATAATTAGTTGCATTGAGAATTAATAAAATTTACTTCGGGGTTTATTTTGGGATAATTAACCCGCCAATATAGTGCTGCCGGAAAACTTCTTTTTCTTTATAAAAAATACGCTCAGTTCCTCTGAAATCTGTAATGTCACCTTCACTACAATCAGTATAATCGTAATTACCTTCTTGTAAATGATTGGGGCCTCTGAATGGTCTGGATTCTTCAACCTTCAGAAGTGCTTGCTTTAGAAATGTGAAAGCCTGTTTGGCAAAATCTCTGCTATGATATTCAGGTCTCATACCACCGCTGTAAGCCATTGCCCATACAGGATTCCCGTTCAATAGTACAACTTCTTGTCCTGGTGCAAAGAAAAATCCTGAATAACTGTCCCTGTAATGCCAGATGCCTTCGGAAAACTCCAATTCCTTGAACCCAGGCCTCTGCGGCGAAACTTCTGCGCCATCTCCTGCATATGTCTGGGTTTTTGCTCTAACCAGAAAACTTGCTAATTCCTTTAGATCAATTTTCATAGGACTATGATAAAGTCTAATTTTTTAAAGCTTCAATTACGGCCTCAGGAATTCCTCTATTATTTTCTTTGTGTCGTCTAATGTGACGCGGCGGAATATGAATCCATCAGGATAGACCGCAATAGTCGGCCCAAAATCGCAGTGGCCGAGGCATTTCGATTTTGACACGTTGTATTTATGAAAAAGACCGTTATCGTTCACATGTTTGCGCAGGGCCTTTAGTATTTCATTCGAACCTCGGACGGCGCAGCAGTTGCTATCTTCACGTTCATTGACACAAACGAAAATGTGACGCTCATATTTTACTGGTACCAGTTCCATGGTAAGAAATAGACGGAAGGGTTTTAAAGAAAATTATGATCTGCCATATCATATCCAGAAAAGACGAGTGACCAAAATATCAAGCAATCCCAGCCAATTTCTTCGCCTCGTAAACTCGTTTTGGATTGAGATAAACATGCTCGCCATAGCTTGTTGGCTTCCTCACAATGAAACCTTCTCGGTATATTGTCGATGGCGGATGAGCTATCATTTTTGAGATGAATCAAAAAATTATTTGATATTCTTGCGTATCCATTGTGCCATTACTTCTGGCGAATTTATTGCAATGCCCCTGAATTCTTTGAGCTTCAGCAGATCATTGTCCCTGCTCACAATGAAATCTGCTTTGCCTTCTACAGCAGCTTCAAGAAACATGTTATCTGAAGGATCATTCTTGATGACATTGATCTTTTCTTGTGGATCGACAAGCTTGCCATTGTACGCAAGCACTTTCTTCAAGTAGTCTACTGCTTCATGACCTGTCTCAAACTTTGTAATCAGCACGCGCTCTACTTCATCAAGAATGGCAGGCGATACAACTATGTCAATCTTGCGCTCACGCCATGTTTCGAGAATAAAACCAGCTGGCCCAGAAGGCCATAAAGAACCTGCAATAATCTGGTTTGTATCAAGGACGATATTCACTTGCTTCGCCTTGTTTCCTGAACCATTCTGTCTACGTCCTTTTCAGTTATGCCCTTTTTCTTTGCCTCCGCTCTGAGTGACTTCAGAACATCATCCCATTTCTCCAAGCTGGGCATTTCTATCTTTTTCAATACGATAGAATCCTCTATGGGGAATACCGCAAACTTGCTTCCGGGCTCAAGATGCATCTTCTCCCTAACATCCTGCGGTATGACGATCTGGCCCCTCTCGGACAATGTCGCTATTTCTGGCATTTCTATCACCTCAATACTATAATCATACTAGTAATACTTTATATACTTTACTATTAATACGAATATATGATT
>DATDXH010000101.1:0-9258 GCA_035289405.1 archaeon
ATGTAAAATGGCAAAGCAAAAAGGAATGCCATGAGCAGAAAGCCTAGCTGATCCAAGAACAGTGCGCTTTCCCCACGTTTCATGTCCATTCGCCTCTTTACGAAAGAGCCACCAATGTCGCCCGCCATAGTGCCTATTGTCAGCATGAAGACTATTGGGAACGTCATCTCTACCAGACCAAGAGGCGGCAGATAAGACTGGCCATAAATCTGCAGCGAGCCTATGAAAACCCCGAAGATTATTCCGCCCAGCAGGCCCTCCCATGTTTTCCCGTCGCCAAAGAGCCGCGCTCCGCGCCACTTCGCACGACCATCTATGGGAATTTTGCCTCGCATCAAAGGCGGAAATGCATTAGCGGCATAAGCAGGTGCAATGAACCAGAAAGATTGCAGCAGCAGAAGCGGTAACTCCATATTACGTATCTTGCCGTCTAACCATTTAAGTATTTCATCCAAAGTAATTTCATGCTCGACGCCGCGTTCTTCATGCAACTCGTTAGCCAGTACGGGTATTTTGGTGCTTTCCTCGGATCCTTGGTTAGTTCGCTCTCGCTTTTCTTTCCAGTTCCATCTTTTCTTTTTACTATAGCAGCCGGTACGTTGCTGAATCCGTTCTGGGTAGGGATAATTGCGGGGACCGGCGCCGCGATAGGCGAGATGATAGGCTACCCGATAGGTCGCGGGATAAGCTATGGATTGAAGAAAAAGAAGAAAAGCAGGGTAAAAAGTAAATTTGAACTAAAGTTGAATAGACTGATTAAAAAATGGTTCGACAGGAAACTTGGCCCAGTTATAATATTTCTTTTCGCCGTGTCTCCATTGCCGGATGATTTTGTCGTCATATTCTGCGGAATAATAAAATACGACGTAAAGAGACTGTTCATTTCAATGCTGGCGGGCAAAATAGTTTTTTCGCTTGTACTGGCGTACGCGGGGTATTACGGAATAGACATATTGCTAGCTTACTTCTGAGCATGAGCGGAGGATAAGGGAGTTTCTAGTAAGAACACAGAAGGTGTTTCTCCTTGGTTGCTTACCTGATAACTTCGTATTGTATCTTCCTTATATTCTTCTCGAACTTCTTCTTGTTTATGAAATATTTCAGATATATGCGTGAGTATTTCTTTATCAGGCCGAAACCGCCCCATTTGTCCATCCGCCTCGTCGATGTATAAACACACGTCTCTCTCGAGAACTTGAATGCGCCAAGCTTCCCTACCCTCATCGCAAAATCATGGTCTTCCATGACTTTCAGATTTTCGTCAAAGCCATGCACGGCGCGGAAAGCGCTTCTCCTGACGCCTATGGCTATTCCGGGCGCGTGCGGCTTCTTTACGTAGGTTGTGAGAAAATCCACGATATTGTTGCTCATGTTGTAAAGTATCTGTTCTTTCCAGCTTGGGGTGAACCCGTATATTGTGCACGTCCATCCAACGGTTTTTTTATTTTTGAAATCTTTTTTTAATATTTCAAGAAGGTTAGGAAAAATTATAGAGTCAGCGTCAAGGAAAAGTATGACGTCCCCTCTAGTTGCAAGTCCGCCGGCGTTGCGGCCGTATGAGGCCGCGCCTCTCTTGGCTTGAATAACACGGCAGCCATATTTCTTCGCTATTTTTACAGTATCATCTTCAGAGTGCGAATCAGCCACTATTATCTCATAAGGCTTGAGCTGCTTTACGTGGAACAACGTGGTCTCTATGTACTTGCCCTCGTTCAGCGTTGGTATTACGACTGATATCTTTAACGCCATCTTTATCACATTTGTCTAAAATCCAAATAGTATTTCTACTATTTAGTTTAAATTTGAGATAAATAAACAATAACTATAAATGGAAACAACACGCCTGTTTATAAAGCTCACGAGATGGAACGACTGGATACTAAATTTACTTGTGGTTGCAGCAGGTTATGTTATTTCAAGACCCGTAATCGGCGAGAGTCTCGGAAACTTAATTCTATTCATTATCGCCTTCTTTCTCTTCGAATCCTTTGGCTTTGCAATAAACGATTATTTTGACGCGAAATCGGACAGTAAGAACCCGAAGACAAAAAATCTCATAGCCATGGGCCTGATAAAAAAGAGCCACGCAATGATTTTCTGTATATTATTATCCTTGGCAATTTTTGCACTATGCGCGATCTTGCTACCTTTGGAGGTCTCCTACGTGGTATTAGCAATTTACATTGTTTTTGTATTGTATTCGTGCCCGCCTTTCAGATTCAAAGAAAAATTCATCCTAGACATTTCGGTTCACGGAATTTTCATGTCTTTTCTTTTTGCCGGTGCCTACATAATTGGTAAGCCCGATAACATGAATCTTATACTCTTGGCTATTCCAGCATTTTTTATTTCTTCAATAGTCTGCACGACGCAGGAGATGAGAGACATAAAATCTGATAAAAAATCAATGTTCAAAACAACCGCAATAAAGCTTGGTTATCAAGGGAGTTTGAAATTAGTGAGAGCTGAATTTATTATGGCGTTACTTTCATTTATCTACGTCGTGTTGTTTTACATGCCACACTACATGTTATTGTTTTTACTGGCATTTACATTCTACGCCAAAGTCTTATTTTCTGATATAAAACAAGACGAATTTTTCCAGAAGTCGATCCAATCCTGTAACAGGTCTATAGTAGCTTTGGTTCTGATCGGACTTGCCTTGGCCCCATTTTACCTTGGTTTAATTTAATGCCCCCGACGTTATATCAAGCACGCTACGGGCTTTTTGCATGAAACTGACGGCATTGCCCTGAGCACGCTTGACGAGGATCTCATCAAATTCGTAGCCGACATTGTAGCTTGCCCTTTCCCTGAGGCTCTTGGAGTCTATGATTATTTCTATATCATCCTTCGTGATTGTTGTTCCTATGCTCTCGGCCACGGTCTCTACATCTTCCTTGCTTATCTTTTTCTCATGGTAAAAGAAAAGAATTATCGCTGACAATGTGGCGAAATGCGATTTCGATTCGAACCTCTTTGAGGCAATGAGTGCGAGCGAAGCGTGATAAACCGCATAGTAGTAGCCCACGATAACCCAGTCGTAGAATTTCTGGCTGCCAAAAACAGCCGGTATTTCGTCTTTGTGCTTTTCAAGAACCCAGTTCGAGAAGTCCATATTGTGGGTTGCTTTTTTCATGAAGTTATCCGGCTTGAAAGTGGTCTTCTTGAGCATGCCGTTTTTCCTATAATAATAGTACCATTTCCTGCATTCTGCCTTATTTCTGAGCCATGTTCTCCAGTCAGGCTTTTTCATTTTCAAGCTCTCTCCAGTATTCTATACCTGTGACAATTATCCTGTTTCCCTTTAATTCCTTCATAAAAGCATCCTTCTCGTCAAAAAACTTTTTACTGAAGCTGTCCCACGAAAGATATACAGGCTCCAGGTTGATGCTGTGACGGCTGCCTACCAATTTGGCTTTTTTTTCTATTTCTTCAGTTGGTTTGTTAAAAACGAGCATGATATCAAGGTCGCTTGTTTTTGTGAATGTCCCTTTTGCATACGAGCCGAAGACTATCGCCATGAGCGGCTTGTTTTCCAGCGAAGAAATGAGGTCGAAAATAGAGTCGCCGACTGATTTCGGCAGCCTCTTCAGCCGCGTGGCTTCTATTTGATATAGATATGGTGTCAGGTTCCTGTTTTTCCTGTTGATATAAAGCTTCAGATTTCTGCCTTCGCGCTTTTTGGTTATGAGACCTTCCTTGAGCAGCTTGTCAATCTGATTCTTCACGGCAGGCATGCTCAACTTAAGCCTCCGTGACAGTTCGCGTATATGCACGCCTTCGTTTGTGTATATCTCTGAAAGAACCTCTATCATCGTCATGATATACTATTTATATCATATGATATAAAAAGGTTATCATTATACCAGAAGTCATGCCCCCGACGGGATTTGAACCCGTGTCATGAGCTAATTGCCATTGGCGTTCTTTCCGCCAGCGCTTTCGTTTCCACAGACGCACTTTGTGCGTCATTAGAGGCGAAAGGGCTGTCCGCAAGCTCACATTCTATCCAGACTAAACTATCTCCGTATTAACTACAGAGGCTTACCAGAGGCGTACCAATTGAATGATTATTGAAGGTTAGTTTAAAAAGATATTGATTGAAGATTAGGTTTGATAACCATGAAATGTTCATCTTGTAATGACAGCCTGCTTTCAGAGGACAACTTTGCAAAGTTTAAATGCCCTTCGTGCCTGAAAAGCCAGATAGTTCGGTGCAGCAAGTGCAGGCTAAAGAGCACTGTATACATATGCCCGGATTGCGGCTTCAAGGGGCCATGAGCAGCAATAAACGAAAGAGGGATAATGTGAGTGACAACGAACCAAAACGATAATATATTCTTTGGGGTTCTCAAAGACCTTTCTTTCAAGAAAGGGATTTGAAATGGGCCAAGTAGCTATGACACTTCGTATCATGCCGGAAAGCACGGATGTCGATTTGAACGACCTAAAAAGGCGTATAAATGACGCAGCGGACGTAAAGCAGATAGTTGAGAACCCGGTGGCTTTCGGTCTTGTCATGCTTGAAGTGCTCTTGGTTTTCGACGACAAGGTGGGTGCGGGCGATATAGAAGAGAAAATACGGGCCCTGGAAGGAATTGGATCGGTTGAAGCCGGCGACGTAACGCTGATCTAGAGCAAATTCGATCCGTATCCTAATTTTTTCAAGACGCTGACAAGTACTATCTAAGATAAACATTGACCTCTCGATCTAGATCCCATCTTCTCTCGGGATGCAAAGAAGATGTGATAATAACCCTAAAAGTTTCGATATGTTTTCCTTTTATTTTGCCGAATACAATGTTTTCTAATGATTGAGTTTGTTATTTGGGCAGTAGTGTTAACTATAGACTTTGCGTACGCTTTGATGCTCGTTTCCATTAACATGCCACAGGAAAAACCGGTTATCAGGAAGTTGCCGAAAGTTTCTGTCATAATAGCCGCAAAAGATGGAAGTTCAATCCGCGATACGATAATGAAATTAAAGAGGGTCAAAAGACCTAAGCTGGAAATAATCGTTGTTTCTAGCGATGCTAAAACGCTCAAAATTGCAAGAAAATACGCGAATAAGACGGTCAAAGACGCTGGAATTGGAAAAGGTCCGGCGCTTAACGCCGCAGTTAAAAAAGCATCATGCAAAATACTCTATTTCCTTGACGAAGATTCGATTGTCAAAAAGGATACTGTAGAGAAAGTATGCTCCGGATTGAATGGCAATGAAATTGCTTCGGGCTCCAGCATGCCACATAACAAAGGCGGCTACATTTCGAGGGTGGCGCGTCTATATTTCTCACTTACTATAAAAATTCAGTCGGGACTTTACAAACTCACAGGGGCAACTTTTGTTCCAGGCAGGAACTTCGCCATATACAAAAATACGCTGAAAAAAGTCGGCGGTTTCAGGAACGCGCTGACGGAGGACTTGGACCTGACTTTCAGGCTTTATTCTATGAATAAGAAGGCCAGATTTGTTAACGCCTCTACGATGGAACAGGTACCGTCAAAATTATCGTGGTATATCAAGCAACAGCAAAGATGGAACGTTGGGTGTGAGCGGGTGATGATGGAATGGGAGAAACGTATCCACGCCCATGATATTATAATTTTCACGTTCATTTCACTGGTCGGGATCGTGGCGCCCTTGTCCCTGTTATTTTTGGCACTGGGCATCGTCTTTGGGAGCTACCTTTTCCTTTCGGTTACGGTCCTTGGATTCTTGATATGCCTGTCATCGGTATTAACGCTGGATTCGGATGACATTGCACTATTTCCTGTCACGTTCTTTGCTTTCATTTTCGTACAAACCGGCTCCGTCATTTATTCTATTTTGAAAAAGCCAAAAGGCTGGTACAGGACGCCCAAGGAAGATCTTTAAGAATATTGTTTACAACTGCTAAGCATGGAAGGCGAAGATAAGATTCATTCAACGTTCGCGGCCGTGGCTGCGTCACTGGGATACAGCGAAGTGCATGGTAGAATAATATCCGCACTTCTCGTGGCCGGCCATCCGATGAGCATGGACGAGCTTACTAAGCAGACCGGGTATTCCTTGGCATCCATATCGTTGTCGCTGGACCTGCTCGAGATAATAGGAATAATCAAGAAATTCCGAAGCGGCGACAGGAAGGTCTACGCAAGGCTGGAAGGCGACCTCATAGAAGGCATGAGGAACGCGCTTATGCTAAAGCTGCAGAAGGAAATAATTTCAACGCTGGCAGAGCTGAATGTGTTGAAAAACGACCAGAAAACGAAGAAAGCCGCCGCCGTAGTGGAGAAGGAAGTGAAGAGGCTTCAGGAGTATCTGCGCCGCCTGTCTGAAGTGAAAGTACCGGAGAAGTAATTAATCCTAGATTTACTGTGGGGCATCCGTAACCTTATACGGGAATGTTATTAGTGCATCGAGAACCTTTCTATGTAAAGCACTGACCGGCCTATCAGTAATGAAAGTTGTGATAGTTTCGCTATGTTCAACTGTATAGCCTTTTTTTCGGAGAATATCTGCACATATGCCTGACATCCTTCCGGTTATGGTCTTTGCCTCAGAAGAATCCGGTGCGTCCCTATCGCGGGTAACTTCGTAAACTGTCATAGTTTATTGTAATAAATGTTACATTTCTTAAACCTTTTATGGGTTCCAGTCGTATATTCTATAGGATATAATTATGGGAATCCAACTTACACAGCTTGTCTCAGGTGAAATTGCCGGGGTCGAGGATTTTTTCGACAAAGTGGTCGCCATAGACGCCTACAACTGGATATACCAATTTCTAAGCATTATCAGGCAGCAAGACGGCACTCCGCTGAAGGACAGCCACGATCATGTTACTTCCCATCTTAGTGGTCTATATTATAGGACACTAAAGCTCATGGAAGCAGGCGTCAAGCCTGTCTACGTGTTTGACGGCAAGCCGCCTGAATTCAAGGCAGTATTGCAGGGCCGGCGAGACGTACGTGCCGAAGCATTAAGAGAATGGCGCGCCGCGCTTGAACGCAAAGATTACGAAGCCGCAAGCAAGCATGCGAAGCGCTCGACAACCATAACGCACGAGTACATAGACGACAGCAAGAAGCTGCTAACGGCTATGGGTTTGCCGTTTGTGCAGGCGCCGAGCGAGGGCGAGGCCATGTGCGCCCATATAGTCAAGCAAGGGGATGCGTATTGCGCGGCTTCACAGGACTATGACACACTTCTATTTGGAGCGACCCGTCTTGTGCGCAATTTGTCAATAAGCGGCAAGAAGAAAAGGGGCAACCAGATCGTCAATATTAATCCCGAAACACTTGTATTGGAAAATGTGTTAAAAAACCTAGGCATAAGCCACGACCAGCTCATACTTGTCGGCATGCTGATAGGCACAGACTTCAATCCCGGCGGCATAACAGGCTACGGACCGAAGAAGGCGCTAGACTGCGTCAAGGACAAGAAGACGCTCAATAATGTTTTCGAAGGCCTGCCGTGGGACTTTTCTGTAAGTAAGGAGCAGATATTCGATTTCTTCAAGAATCCGCCCGTAACCGATTACGACCTGAAATTCAATGAGCCCGACGAAGAGGAAATAGTGAAGTTGATGTGCGATGAACACGATTTTTCGAGTGAGCGGATAACAAACGCCCTAAAGAAATTAACAGAAAACAAGAAAGAGCAAAGCTCACTGAGTAGATGGATCAAATAAGAATCAAGGAGTACCGCAACCGCATGCTATAGCGCACTGTGGATCTGCAAGGCCCTTTCTGTCGCATATGCTGCCACCAGACCCTCCGAATGACCATCCTTCAGTGGGGGCCGTTTGACCTGGTGGAGCATAGTTACGAACCTTCACGTCTCCAGCCCTAGTGTAATCACAATTGTATACAGCTCTTAGTGTTGTGCAGCCATTGTTAAACGCACTTTCCAATGCTATATCGTTAGTTCCGGCGCCTAATCGTCCAGCAAAGAACGCCGCGACGACAACAAGCACGAGCACGGCGATAGCAATGACAACTATCATGTTTATAGGAAGTTCCATGCCTTTCGAGTTGCTCATTTTAATCTAATATCTTATGGAGAAACATGGTATTTATAGTTATCCAAGGTTTAGGGCGATACTACGACCTTGGTAACTATACAGAAAAATCTTTGGTTTTCCATGTATAGTTATCCGAAATTAAGGGCGAAGGAAAGTCAGGCTCGGCTTGCCGTTGCCTTGATCCTATTTCCTTATCAGTATGTCAATTCTGGAGACATTTATTTTTTCTTTTTCCGTTTCCAGTTCATCTGTTCCTATGCTTATCGATGCTATTTTTATATCAGGCATGAACTTGTTCTTTACTATTTCAACAACATCCACAGCTTTCGAGATGGACTGGCCGCGCGCCTTTATCTGCACCTCACTCTGCCCGCTGTTGAGCTGCGTGACCACAGCAAGGACATATGCCATCGATGGCTTCTATTAGGGAGCTTGCCTAAACAATGCTCTTTCCTACGAAGACCACGTTGTCGTCTCTTGCTGCTCTATTTCGTTTCTGTTCTTCTGCCATATAAACACTCGTTTGCGGCCTGTCTCTGGTTTTTTGCATAACTTTGATTACATCTTCTTTGTGGGAAGATGGAAGCCAGATGAACACACTCTGGGTAATGTTTGTCTTAGATAAAATTTGTCGTCAAGACTTTAAGAATGTAAACAGGAATACGAGCCGGTTCGCTTTGATAAGATTTGGAAACGGTCGATCCATTTCATTTATGGTTTAGGGCACGTCAGGCAGCAGTTCTTTATGCATTCCAGGCCTGCAGGCGACCCTGGACTATCACAGCCTTTATAATTAAAAGTAAACCGCATGTTAAGCTCGCCGCACGCCTTTCCTATGCCCTCGAGAACTTCGGCCCCTATTTTCACGGGCCCACTGTTGCTGCCTTTGCACAGAAGATCCTTGCTGACGTAGCTGCCACAGTATCTATTCCTGTCGGCCTCAAGCCTGAACTGGTCCTGCGCCGGTCCCGCCTGTGTCAGGAAGAAAAAGAGCAGCACAGACAGAACGGTTATTCCTAGTATAAGATAAATTATTGTTTCTATCGCTATCGAAATTCCCTTGGACATATTTGTTGTATTGTTCATTCCGTTATAAATAGAAACATGTAGCTCTGTAGAAATGCTCAATGAAAACCAGCAGGAGCATCATTGCATATCTGCAATGATGCTTAGTTAAGGGTATTGTGACAACACAATACATTGTGAAGCGAAGCTTCACATGTACAGGAAGAACGAAGTTCTTCCAAGT
>DATDXH010000102.1:0-2155 GCA_035289405.1 archaeon
ATCATGACCGTGGCTTTGCCCAATTTTATGCCATTAGCTTTCTGCAGCAGTCCGGGGTAGCGCTTATTTTTGACCTTGTATCCGTAGAGCTTGTTTAGCAGCGCGCCCCTGTTCTTTGGCGACTCCCACGACAAGACTGTATAAGGCCTGACGTCTGGCGGCTTGGTATTGTATTTGCCATAAACAACTATCCCGTTGGACGGCATGCTCTGTGAAAGCTGCCATTCTTCCAACTTTCCAACCTTTATGCTTAATTCGTTGGCCACGCCTTTGGACTTGAATTCAAGCGCGGCATTTGTCAGATAAAATTTCTCTGCAGCCTTGTTAAGTTTGGCTCTTAAAGCGAGCTGAAAACTTTTCGGCGCTGACACGTCAAAAAATATGTCTATGTCGGACTCTTCGGAAGCAGCGAGCCTCGCCGCGCTGCCAAAAAGCGTCACACCACTAATTCGCTTTAATTCTTTTTCTGAAAGGCTTGAAACAAGATAAGAGGCGGCAAGCATACCATAACGGAATATCTCAAAAGCTGTCATCGTGTGTCACCTGTGGCGTCTTTAACGGCCTTCTTTAGCTCGAAGAAATAATCTATCTTTTCCCTCAGAACCCTGTCGTTTTGCAGCGGAGCACCGTATATAATGTCATCCCTGTTTAGTTCAATTTCATGAGATATCGAAAGTATCGCATCGGCATTCTTCAAGCTGCTTATATTTTTCGTAAGCATGCCTGCCAGTTTCAGCTTTCTTTCTTCTGACTTGAAAAATTCATGCTTTATAGTTGCGCCGGGCTTTATAGCGCGGGTCTTGTGCAGCCACATCTCAACAACGTGCTGCATTCCCAAGGAAAGTGCCGCCATCAGCAGCCTTTGCCGCTTTAACATATTGCCCTGAAGGCATTCGTCTATGTACGCCTCAACCTCCCTTAACGCGTCATTGTGTTTCTCTTCTTGCATGTTTACTTATTGACCAAAGTCTTAATAAAGCTTCTTATTTAATTTTAAGACTTTAGTCTTAATTAGAACTCCTTCCCGAACTCCTTCCTTATCATAGACGCGCATCGTGCTCTGGCAGCTGGTTTACGTGCTCCATTTATTTAATGTCATTGAGAAATTTCGGCTTGAGCGCTAATATGATCTTTTCTATATCCTTTGTATTGACCTCCGCAGAGGCCTTGTCTATCTGCTTTCCGTAATAATTTATGTTATTTCTGATTTTTCTGAATCTGTCAAATTTGTCCGCTATAGAATTTTCTCCGAGCTCTTTAAGGAAATGCGTAAATGCCTCGTGTGAATATACCTTATAACCATGTTTAGCCGCGATAGCCTCCACTATTTCTCTCAATGCCTCATAGTATGTTGTCATTATAGTGGACGCACTTGTTTCCGTTATATCAAGTCTTTTGATTACTTCGATATGCACATCAGACATTTTGACCAGAGATTTTGCCAGCTGCATATCGGGCGTCGATTTTCTTGCCTTCTGCTGGTCCAAAAAATCCTGAAAACTCATCTGAAAACCTCAAAAAATCCACTTAATTTTATGCCATTGAGTATATTGTTCAATAGCTCCTTATTTTTGACTTTCATTCTTTCCATCTCCTTTCTGCTATGGCAAAAAACCTGGATCTCTGTTTCTAATTTTGTTTCGAAACTTTTTATGTCGAGTTTTTCTCCTGATTCAGACAGAATGAAAAGGTCAATATCACTATCCTTCCTGTTCTCACCTTTGGCATAGGAGCCGAAAAGTATTATTGCTTCAGGGTAATTGAGTTCATTTTCTATGAATTCCAACAAACCTGAATTTCTTATTTTTTTGATATTTTTATACACCTTTAGATCCCTGAATGCATGGCCTTCGAGATCTGCAGAAAACAGTATAAAATTTCTTGCTTTTTCCATTTTAAGCATCTTAGCTCTATGTGCCAATGCAAGATACTTCGATGCCGTGGATGGATTTAGCTTAGTGAGTCTTGCCACTTCTCTTACATTGAATTTTCTATAGGAATCTTCAACGAATAACTCCAATATTTTGTCTATATTTTTAGACATATGTCTAATTATATGGACATATGTTTAAATAGTTTAGAATTCCTTGCCGAATTCCTTCCTTATCATGTAAAGCTGCTTTTCGTGCTCTGGGAGCTGGTTTACGTGTTCCAT
>DATDXH010000103.1:0-8114 GCA_035289405.1 archaeon
AGATTAAGAAAAATGGCAGAGGGGTTAAGGAATATAGAATTTATAAGGGCCGTTTCAGACGATGATATGCGAAAACTATATGGCACTTGTCTTGCTACGATAGCTGCTAACAAGGACGAAGACCTTGGATTGGTTGCGATAGAAAGCCACGCAAGCGGCAAACCGACTGCGGTAATAAGAGAGGGTGGCTTCCTAGAAACTGTAAACAATAGAAATGGCGTGTTTTTTGACAATGAGGATGGAATACCAAAAGCACTTGACAAATTAGAGCACAAAAAGTGGAATCGTAAACTTATACAGAAATCTGCAAGTAAATATGATATAAAAGTATTTTCAAGAAATATGGTAAATATAATTAAGAAATTATGACTTGGATGATATTAGCTCTTTGAGACCTTTTTCAAGAGTGTACTGCGGTGAATAGCCAAGCACACTCTTAATTTTTGTTATATCCGACAGCTGTGACTGGATATAATTTTTCACGGTATTTTTCACGTATTTTGGTTTTATAGACGTTCCAAGAAGCTTGTTTATCGTTGCCACAAGTTCGTTTAGTGAGTTAGTCGACCCCGTGCCCACATTGAAAACTTCGCTGCCCAGTTTTCTGCTCTTCATTGCAAGAATGTTTGCCGCTACTATATCTTTTACATAAGTGAATTCACGTGTCTGATTTCCGTCTCCGTATAGCACAGGTTGTTCGCCTTTTTGCATCGCCCAAAGGAACTGCGAGGCCAGGTTGGCGTAAATACCTTTTGACTTTTCATTCGGCCCGTATATACTAAGGTACCTGAATCCAACCGTCTCCAAACCGTACTCCCGTGAAAACAGCACCGCCAGGTGCTCGTTCATCAGCTTGCTTGAGGAGTAAAAATTTACCGGCGATAGCTTTGCATCCTCTTTTAGCGGCGGCTTTGTATTGCCGTACACCGAAGATGTTGATGCGTAGATGAGCTTCCTTACATTGTTGACGCGGCATGCATTGAGTACGTTTATGAATCCGTCAACATTAACAGAAACCGCGTTCCTTAGGTCATTGAGAAACATTGGTGATGAAGAAGCAGCTGCTTGGTTGAAAACTATGTCAACACCTTTTGCGGCCTTCTTTACGGTCTCGAAGTCCCTTATGTCGCCTTTTATTATTTCTATCTTGCCCTTTACTGCAGAAATATTATCCATTTTCCCGAGTGAGAAGTTGTCAAGGACAACAACTGTGTGGCCGTCTCCAACTAGACGTTCAACAAGATTGCTACCTATGAAGCCCGCTCCGCCAGTTACAAGGATCGACAATTTTTTTGAATCATTTTCTTTTCTCATATGAACTCCTTCTCCGCTTTCTCGTACCTTTCTATTGTTCCTACGTCCTTAAAGTAATCGTCACTCACAAAACCGTAGGCATTGCCTGTAGGTATGACTCTTTTGAGTGTATCATTCTCGAGATTGCTCACGCCGGCCGGTATGAGGTTCACGAAATTACGGGAGAGCATGGCTATTCCTGTATTGCAGGTCTTTACGCCAGTCTGGCCCTTTCCCAAGAATTTTATTATTTTCGAGTTGTTGTCAATTTCTACTGCGTCGCTGTCAAACCAATGGTCGCTTATCCGAAGCACCTGGGTTGACATGGCCATTTTCTCTGAATGGAATTTTATTAGCTTTCCTATATTGAGGTTAGTCGCGATGTCGCCGTTCATTACAATAAAATTGTTCCATTTTATATGTCTGGCGGCATTCTTTATGGCGCCGCCGGTACCTAGCGGCTCCTGCTCGTCTATATATTCTATATTTACACCAAATTTTGTGCCATCTCCGAAATAATTTTTTATCTGGTCAAACATGTAGTGACCGCACATTATAACGTCCCTCACACCGTATTTCTTTAGCAGTCTTATCTGATGCTCCAGTATGGGTTTGCCTTTTATCGGCAGCATAGGTTTCGGTATTTTGTCGGTCAGCGGCCTCATTCTCTCGCCGCGGCCTCCCACGAGCATTACCGCCCCGATATTTTGTATTTTATCGATCAGACTGGAAGCTTCGAAGAGATTTTCACATTCGTAGTCAGGTACTGCGTCGTACTTACCGTCCGCGCCGCCGTAGCCGGTTTTTACTAATATTGAAATGCAGCCGGCATTTTTTGCCGCTTGTATGTCCCTAGTGCTGTCTCCGACAAAAAAACTTTTGTTTAGGTCTATGTTGTGTTCCTTTACTGCCTGCTGTATCAGGCCTATCCCCGGCTTGCGGCAATCACATTCTATCCTGTACTTCTTCGCATGCTCCGGCACGTCCGCATGCTGCTCCGGATGATGCGGACAGAAATAAAATGCATCTATATGAGCCCCTTTACTCTTGAGGTGTTCGTTTATTTTTTCGTGAGATTTTTTAACCTGGTCCTCCGTCATCAGGCCACGGGCTACTACAGGCTGGTTTGTTATCACAATAACCAGAAAATTTTTATTCAGAATCTTTATTGCATCAGCTGCGTTATCAAAAATTTTCAATTCCTTATATTTGTCAAATTTAGAGTCATTTGTTATGGTCCCGTCTCTATCAAGAAAAATTGCACGCATAAAATCACCTTAGAGCGTCGTATCCAAAGAGTTCTTTCACGACCAGAGCGCATACACGGTGATATGCTATTATATGGCCTTCCTGTATTATCGAGACGTTTGATACCGGTACGTTGAATAATATATCGGCAAGTTCTTTTAGCATTCCTCCATTGTTCCCTGTAAATCCTACGACAGTCGCTCCTATTTCCTTGGCGGCCTTTACACCTTCTATCACATTCCTCGAGTTACCGCTTGTGCTTATTCCTATCACTATATCGCCTTTTGAGGCGTTGGCGCGAACAAAACGCTCAAAGCTGTTGTCATAGCTGTAATCATTGCTTATCGCCGTAAGCGCGGATATATTGAACGGTACCAGCGCACTCAACGGCCTGCGACCCTTGTCTATGGAAGAAAGCTGGCCCTCGAACTCTGCGGCAAAGTGCATAGCGTCAGCAGCAGAGCCGCCGTTGCCGAATATCATGAGCTTGCCGCCGTCCTTGTAGCATTTAACTATGGCAT
The DNA here is from genome assembly GCA_035289405.1 of archaeon. Lineage (GTDB taxonomy): Archaea > Aenigmatarchaeota > Aenigmatarchaeia > GW2011-AR5 > GW2011-AR5 > GW2011-AR5. The sequence goes on from DATDXH010000103.1 coordinate 3,063, forward strand.
CCGCGACGGCCTCTATACTCTTCAAATCTATCTTTTCAACCATTTCGTTATGCAGTGCCATCTTTTCTTCCAGGTATGTCATCAAATCACCTTATCGTTTGGCTCCCACGTCTGCAAACCTTCAAAATCGAATGTAAAAGATACGGGAACTATGCCCGCGGACTGCAGGGCCGAAATAACCTTGTGCTCCTTATTGGGTTCGCAGTAGAAGAACATGAAACCGCCCGCACCTGCGCCTGATATTTTGCCACCAAGCGCGCCGTTCTTCATTGCGAGGTCATAAATATTATTGATATAACTGTCAGTTACAAGGGCCGAATGCCTTTTCTTTACTTCCCATGATTCGTTCAGAAGCTCGCCAAATCTCAGGAAGTCGCCGCGCATAAGGGCATATTTTATTTCCAGTGTCAGCTCTTTTGTCTTGTCTAGCGCGTCGGAGAGGGCCTTGTTGTCTTTCCAACCTTTCTTTTCTGTTTCAATTATATCGCCGCTTACAGGCCTGTCCCTGGTATAGACAAGGACAAGGTGTTTTTCCAGTTCCAGCACATGGTCCTTCTTCATTTTCAAAGGATTGACACGCGCTCCGCCCGGTCCAAACTCAATAAAATTTATGCCGCCGAAAACAGTGGCGTACTGATCCTGATAACCGCCGCCTATTTTCAGTTCTTCACGCTCGAGCCTGTACGCAAGCTCCGCTATATCATAATTTGTCAGGCTTTTCTCGGCCCGCATGTGATTGAACAAGCCTATCATTGCAGCGAATGCCGCAGCTGAGGCTCCGAGGCCAGCACGTGGCGGGACGTCGCTTCTCATCCATATATTGGCGCCACGACCAGATGTGTTAAGGTGTTTTATTACAGCCTTCAAAACATCCAGTTCATTATCATAAGTTATCTCGGACATGTTCCTGAATTGAAGGTTCTTTAGAAAATCTACAGATTCAATATGAATTTCCTTGTCCTGGCGCGTCTCTAGAGTAGCATAGGAGTATTTATTTATGGCCGCAGAGACGACGGCGCCGCCGCGTTCATGGCAATACGGGGCTATATCCGTGCCGCCGCCTGCAAATGATATTCTCAGGGGAGATCTGCTTCTTATTATCATCGCAATCAACAGGAATTAATATATCCGAACTGTTTATAGCTGACCAACTTATAGCTCTACAAGGAAACAAACAGGATATTATCTTAGATTCATTGAAAACACACGACTTTAGTCGTGTGATGCGAGGAAAAGCTTTGCTTTTCCTGCACGGGATTTCTTGTGAAATCCTTGTGAAACACAATGAATCTGGGATCCCATCTTCCAACAAACCCACGACTTTAGTCGTGGGATATAAGGAAGATGTGATTTCCTTGTGAGCTATACAAGGTGAAGCTTCGCTTCACCTGTACAGGATAATCTTCGATTATCCTTGTATGTGAACCCACAATGCATGTCGGGATTCTTTTGTGGGTTCACTATAATATTTTGGTATTACACAAGTTGGTCACATATGCTCGAAGAACAAAGTTCTTCGGCATGCCAGAAAGCTTTGCTTTCTGAGCATAGTGAACCAAGTTGTATCCGAATTCTTTACTTGGTTAACTATAAATATCTTAATCTTCATACTTCTTCATACTTTTATTAAGAATATAATAGTGCAGTAATAGAAATGTGATAAATATGGTTGACAGGGTTACAATAACAATAAAGAAGGACATACTAAGGCGAATAGACAGCATGGTAGACGGTAATGACATCCGGAACAGGTCGCACGCGATAGAGAATCTGCTTACAAAATCCCTTGTTAAGACAGGATTAGATACTGCACTGATAATGGCCGGCGGGGAAGGGGTTAATCTCAGGCCGATAACTTATGAAATACCCAAACCGCTAATACCAATACGCGGCAAGCCAATACTCGAACACCAACTTAATCTCCTGAAGAAGCATGACGTAACAAACGTCATACTATCTGTAAATTACATGAACGACAAGATACGGGGATACTTTGGCGACGGCAGGCGGTTTGGTGTCGACATAACTTACATAGAAGAGGAGAAACCAATGGGCACTGCCGGCGCCATCAACCTCGCAAAGGACTATATAACAAAACCATTTTTGCTGCTTAATGTGGACACCTTGATGAATCCGAATATATACGAGATGTACGAGTTCCACAAGAAACACAAGAAACTTGCCACGGTCATGCTGACAACGGTGAGCGACCCGAGTCATTTCGGCGTCGTGAAAATGAGGGGCAACCAGATACTGAAGTTCGTCGAAAAGCCAAATATTAAGAAAGCCCCGTCACGTCTTATAAACGCCGGGCTGTGCGTGTTCGACCAGCAGGTCGCTGGCATGGTTCCGAAAAGAAAAATGATGATAGAAGAACTTTTCAGCAGACTGAGCAGGGAGGAACAACTCATGGGATTCCTTCATGATGGAATGACATTCGACGTGGGCAGCGCAAAAGGCTATGAGCGGGCATTGAAAGAGTGGCGGGAATAAGCTTCTTAAGAATTTGCGATATACCCTCTTTATGCAAGTCTACAAAGGTATAGAACTTCTTGGCAGCATGGAGCCCGACTGCAACGTTTATCTTATTGACGGTGAGCTCCTTGTTGACGCCGGAACAGGGACACATTTTGCCGAAATGAAAACGCAAATAGAATCGATTTGTGATCCTGCCGCCATAAAGACGCTTGTCAATACACACTCCCATTTTGATCATACGGGCGGCGACGCGAAGTTCAGAGATTGGCTGAAGCTTCATATTGCTATACACTCCGCTGATAAGAAAGCGCTGGAAACGGGCCAGACATTGGCCGAGCTTTTTGGTCAGCAGGCAAGGATCATGACATTGGACAGGACATTACGAACCGGCTCTATCGTCTCTACAAAAAATTTTAATTTTGAGGTCTTGCACACGCCCGGCCATACCCCCGGCTCCGTATGTCTTTACGACAGGGAGAAAAAGATACTTATATCTGGCGATACACTTTTTGACAATTCAGTCGGCAGGACAGATTTCCCCGGCGGCGACCACGACCAGCTTGTGGCGTCTCTGAACGCTCTTTCAAAATTACAGGTCCAGTACCTCCTGCCTGGGCACGGGTCGCCAAAAAAAGATGGAGTGGACTTTTTGATAAAGCAGATGATTAATTTCCTGACAGAAAGCAAAAGAATCTAATCGAAAGGGTCTCTTATCAGACTTTCTATTTCTAACTGCTCTTTTAGAATTCCTATTGAAACGCCGTAATCTTTAGCCTTTTGTATCTTGTCCTTCTCAGCGTCCGTAAATTCGAATACCTTATCCTTGAATATGATTGTCATTGTTGTGTCTTTGCACAAGTGTATATACCAACCCTGTTTTATCAGGCTTTTCGCTGCGGCCACGAAAGCGTCTTTCTTCTCATCTGATATTTCGAACTGATGAAAGTGATGCACATCGTCTTCGCCTTCCATCAAACTTTCCAGATACCCAACTTCTGTAACCATTTCTAGCAGCGATCCATCTTCCAGACTTTCCTCTATGATAACACCTTTCCATGTCATATTTATCAACTAATTTAATTCTACATCACAGCAGACCATCTTGCTCGCATTAATCGAAAACAGACCCGTGCTGTTTTTTACTATTATTATATTACCTTTCGCAGCCACAATATCACCTTCTACTGCAGCGCCTTCCTTGACGTCTATAGATAATGGCATGTTACTTATCGAAGATACCCTGTATATGCTCTGAAGGTTGTAGATCTCTGGATTTATCAGATGTGATGAGACTCCATTCGTCCTGAGCTTGTTGTATGCGTTGAATATGTTCATCGACGCGACGTTTGGGCTGCCGAAAAGCATCCGCTGCTTATCAACGCCGCTGATGCGGTCACTTATGTTCAGTTCTTTGCTTATTTTCTGCTCTACTTCTCGGGCGAGCTTACCGTCTTTTACCATACCTATCTTCGCACCCATGTCGGCTCCCTGCTCTATCAGCCTCTCGAGTATGCGGAATTCGTAGGAAATGCCAACCTTCAGCATGGAACTGAACGCAGCAAGATAAATGAAGTATTTGTTTTCCATGCATGAAGGGCGCTGTGGCTCGTTTATACACTCCTCCCCGGTACATTTCATGCACATGAAGAAATCATCGTTAAGAGCGCATTCACGACAAACACGCTCGTTGTCAACGGAGCGCTTGCTAGGGCATTCGAAGTGCGTTCCGTTCTTATTGTAGCCTATGCATGTCCTTTTCCCAAGCTTCATGCTTATTTTCTCGTCGAATAGTTTAATCTTGACGGTTTCTTTGCCGTCGCGGGCGAAAAGGAATGGCTGACCTGAGAGACCTTTAACATCCCATTTGTATTTCACTAGCTGCATTGTACCACCAATCTCTTGTATTCCTCAACAGCCTTTTCCACATCCTTCTCAGGGACGTTAAGTAGAAGGTTGAAAAGTTTCTGACACTCTGGCCTCTTGACCGAAAGCTTCTTTGCAAGCCTTTTCATGAAGTCCGAGTTATATTTGTCGTTTTTGTTGAAGACTATCCACGGCAGGTTAAGCTCTATGTGGTCTTTCAGGGTCACATGGCGCTTGTTCATCATTGTGATATAATAAAGATAGAACAAATCGTCGCCAAATCCCCTCTTGACAAGCTCCTTGTCGATTATGACGTCCTCGACGATCTTCGGCGTGTCAAACTTGAACATCAGCCTGAAAAGCTCCCTGTATATGAGCATTGTTGTGCCTCGTCTGTCTTTTTCTGCAACTACAGGGGTGTTGTAATCCACACATACGATTGCCGACTGGTCTTCGACTATCGATACGGTCGTGTCGCGTATATTGAGTTCTATGCGGTCGAATGGAAGGTGCAAATCGCTTCTGACGAGCTTGTCAAATATCTCTGAGACGAACTCCGTCCTGTCGTCGCGGGAGAATTTTTTGGCTATTATCATAGATCCATAATTGCCGAGCCTCTAATATATAGTTAACAAGAAAGAATTTTCAGAGAGGATAATCCTTTTTACCTTTGATCTCCAATTAATCTTATGAAAAACCAGGAAGTTGCAC
>DATDXH010000104.1:0-18597 GCA_035289405.1 archaeon
GTTTCATGCAGCTCTTCTTCCAGGAGCTTGTCCGCCCGCTCTATATGTCCGCATTTCTTGCATTTTACCACTGGATCGACGAACGATTCGACGTGGCCGGATGCCTGCCAAACCTTTTCGTGCATTATTTCAGTCGGCTGAATCTCAAAAAAATTATCGTCCAGTCCAAGAAAGAACTTGCGCCACGCATTTTCCCACCTGTTCTTGAGTAGCGTGCCGAGATGCGCGTAGTCATAAAACCCGGAAAGGCCACCATAAATCTCCGATGACGTCCAGAAAAATCCTCTCCTGCGGGCTATCTCCTCGATCTTGTTTTCCTTTTGCATGCTATTACCTGATTAATTTGTCTAAATTAGTATATTAAAAGCGGCGTATCGCTTTAAAAATGTTACAGGTCAAAACATAGATAAGGTGGATTGATGCCGTACCAATTCGAATAGTCTGTGATTGTCTTCACAGACCTTTTTCTAACAAATTTAAATGGCATGAAAACAGAGTGATACTATGACCTACATACTTACTCAAGAGGGTAAAAATTACCTTAAGCATGGCCTGCCGGAAAAAAGGCTTGTGGAGCTTCTCAAGGATAGAAATGGCATACAAATGAACGACGCCGCGTCCGCCTTGGGTAAAGAGTTCTCCATAGCGCTGCAGTGGTGCAAGAAATACAAATGTATTGACGTCGTAAACGGAAAACTGATTCTAACCAATCACGAAAATATAAAAGATGTAGAAGACCTTCAAGCAGGTATGGAGTTGTTAAGCAAGGGTAAGGAACCAATAAATATCCTTATACTTTTATCCAGAAAACTTGCTGAAAAGGCCGGCGAGAGTATAATCGAGCGTGCTGAAAAATTTGTCGGCAAGGAAATAACTAACCTGAATCTGGAGATAATAAAGACCGGCACTTGGAAAAAAGTCAAGATCAAGCCGTACAACGTAGAGGCCGTTGGCAAAAGGCAAATAGGCAAACGGCACCCTTACAACAAATTCCTGCAGGAGACAAGGCAAAAACTAGTTGAAATGGGTTTTCAGGAAATGACGGGACCGACTATTGAGCTAGAGTTCTGGAACTTTGACGCGCTCTTCCAGCCTCAGAATCATCCAAGCAGGGGCTGGACACAGACTTATTCGCTTGTCAGGCCAAAGGATGGCTTGCTACCGGATAAAGCTCTTGTTGAAAGAGTAAAGGCTGCACACGAAAACGGCTGGCGCACAGGCAGCACTGGCTGGGGGTATAAATGGGACCCGGCAAAAGCCACAAAACTTATGCCGCGAGCGCACGGCACTGCGATGTCTGCACGGATGCTGGCTAACAAGCCAAAAATACCTGGAAAATATTTCGCAATATCACGCTGTTACAGGCCTGATGTCATCGATGCTACGCACGGCGTGGAATTCAACCAGACAGAAGGTATAGTCCTTGATGAATCGCTGACGCTACGCAGCCTGCTCGGCATCCTGAAGGAATTTGCACTCGAATTTGCCGGCGCTGAAAAGGTGAAATTCCTGCCGGATTATTATCCATTCACAGAGCCGAGCGTACAGATGTCGGCCAAACATCCGAAGCTTGGATGGGTTGAACTGGGCGGCGCTGGTATCTTCCGCGAGGAGTTGACGCAGCCGCTGGGTGTGAATGTGCCGGTGATAGCTTGGGGCCTTGGGATAGACAGGTTGGCCATGTTCAAGCTTGGGATAGGCGATATAAGATATCTGTTCAGCCAGAACCTGGACTGGCTGAGAAAGCAGGTGGTTGTATGAAAGAAGTAAACAAATCGAACCGCGAAAAGCGTGTTTCATCTTGGTTAGGACGTGCTTAACATGCCAAAAATCGATGTATCACACAAAGACTTATGCGGCCTGATTGGAAGGAAACTTTCCACAGAACAGCTAGCTGACGAAGTGCTCTACGCGAAGGGTGAGCTGGATGAAGTAAACGGCGACACGCTCAAGATAGATATCAAAGACACGAACCGTCCGGACCTTTGGAGCGCCGAAGGTGTCGCCCGGGAGATCAGGGCGCGCAGCAAGAAGAGCGGCCTGCAGGTCTATGAGGTAAGGAAATCTTCCTACGTAGTCAATGTCGACACGAAATCCGCTTCGCAGCCTATGACCGTTTCTGTAGTCGCAAAAAACATCCATATAGACGACGCCTTCATGTCGCAGATAATACAACTTCAGGAAAAGCTTTCAGTAACGTTCGGCAGGAACAGAAAAGACATTTCGATGGGTATTTATGACATAGACAAAATAACCTTCCCGCTCACCTATACGTCCCTGCACCCGGAAAAAATAAGACTCGTCCCGCTGGATTTCAAGAGAGAGATAAATGGCAATGAAATATTAGAACTTCATCCAAAGGGCAAAGAGTTCGGCCACCTCCTCAAGGGTCATGAACAGTACCCGATATGGGTTGACGCTAACAAAAACATACTGTCGATGCCTCCCATAATAAATTCTGACAGTCATGGAAAAGTTGTCAAGTCTACGAAGAATGTTTTCATAGAATGCACCGGGTATGACATGAAAATACTCAACACTGCGATATGCATCCTGGCGGCGCAGATGGCGGACAGGGGCGCAAACCTTTACAGCGTGAAGGTAAACTATGGGAAAAAGTCTATTCTGACCCCTGACATGTCGCCCAAAAAATTCTACACTACAGTGTCTTACGTAAACAAGGTAATTGGAACTGGCCTAACTGATAAAAAATTTATTGAGCTGGCAGAAAAATCTCTTTACGACGCGAAAATAGTAGGAAGAAAGGTGGAGATATTATACCCTGCATACAGGCAGGACATAATGCACGAGCGTGACATAGTTGAAGATATAGCAATTTCGCTTGGATTCAATTCTCTGGAACCTTTGAATCCGAAACTTATCACGAAAGGCGGACTGCTTCGTGATCAGATTTACGCAGATCGTATTGCTGAAGTCATGACAGGGTGCGGCTTCCAGGAAATTTTATCTTATACATTAACGAACACCAGTAACCTGTTTGAAAAGATGAACATTGCAGGCAAAGCCATAGAGATAGAAAAGCCCCAGTCTTCTAACTGGTCCGTATTCAGAACGTCGCTTCTTCCAGGTCTTATGGAGTTCCTGGCAAAAAACAAGCATGTCGAATACCCCCAGAGCGTATTCGAAATAGGCGACACTATAGTCGAAGACCAGTCGGTACAGACCCGTTCAAAGGACGTGCCAAAAATGACCGCGGTAATTTCGGCGGCTGTTGTCAACTACGACCAGATCTCCTCCACTCTCGATGCATTGCTACGCAACATTGGTATAGAATATACACTGAAAAAATCTTCGCATCCCAGTTTCATAGAGGGCCGTACAGCTGAAATCCTTGTAGGAAAAACACATACCGGGTTCATAGGAGAAATACATCCCGCCGTGCTTAATGGCTGGGACCTTGAGAATCCTGTCGTGGCATTTGAGATAGACCTTGAGGAAATCTTCAATCTACTTAGAAAAAGGTAGTAAAAAGCTGTACCTGTCCCCTTACTTGGTCACGATGGTCGTGCTTATGTTCTTTGTTTCGATTTGCCCTTGACGGGTCTTATATCACTAATAGCGTCCTCCTCGAATGGTCGTTTCTTCTTCTTTTTTATCATAAAAATCACTACGTACATAGAGAAAATTTAATTACCTGATAAAAGGGAATATTTTTTTGTACCAAGGCATAGTAGGCTTATAGTATTTCTCTTCACCAACTATAGTTGCAGCTATCCTCATTATTTCATTGCTGGCAGCTGATCTGGGGTTGTGATGGATGACAGGTACCCTGCTCGCGACTGCCCTTTGCACTGCCAAGTCCTCAGGAACCTCGCCAAGGAATGGTATGTTATCAAGCATGCCAAGTATATCGCGTCTGCTCATTTCGTGTTTACGTCCGCTAACCCTGTTTAAAATAAATCCGGCGTTGCGTGTTCCAAGCTGATCCGCTATTTTTGACGCCTTTAATGCGTCTGTAACTGCGGACATCTCCGGGTTCGTTACAACTATCATTTCGTCGGCAGATTCAATAGACGCAAGCGTCTCGCGTCCGAAGCCGGCTGATGCGTCTAAAAGTATTATTTCAGCACTTCCAAGCAGGTCAAGTAGCGCATTTGGTAAATCCTTTGAATCGACGCCGCGCATATCTTTTAGCGATAATCCGGCGGGCACAATCTTAACACCGCTTTCGTGTGTATATACGGCGTCTTTTATGTTGGCCCGTCCTTTGAGTACGTCGTGCAGCGTTATCGGGTAAAGAGGTACGCCCATGTGCAATCCAAGGCTTGGTGTAGTGAGATTTGCATCAAGAATTATAACATTTTTTCCCATTTTTGCGAGTGCGGAACCAAGGTTTGCGACCATGGTGGTCTTGCCGACACCGCCCTTTCCAGAAACAACAGCTATTATACGTGTCATGTTATCTAGTAAATTCTTGTAAGCTAATTATTAAAAAGGTTGGACCAAGGTGAAAAACCTAATTATTTCATGCAGTGCGTCGAAAGCGGCGGGCAATAAATTACTCATTAAGGGAATAAATATAGTTTTTATGGACTTTTTCTATATTTAATTTTCCTTCACGGCCCAGCCATCCAAGAGCGCTCCTTACTTCACGTTCCTGAAGTTCTGTTACCTCGCATAATTTAGATGCTGTCAATGGGCCGTTATTTTTCAGTGCTTCCCATATTTTTCCTGCGCTTGGGCCAAAGAATTCTTCGCTTGTTATCATAGTTATAGCCTTACATTTCAATTACACAAGTATAGCTATATAAATCTGTAGCTAAAACAGTGAAATCAAATCTTCCTTATAACCTGCGGTTAAAACCGCAGGTTTGTGGGAAGGTAGGATCCCAGATTCATTTTGTTTCACAAGGATTTCGAAAGAAATCCTGTGCAGGAAAAGCTTTGCTTTTCCTTGCATCACACAACTAAAGTCCGTAGTTTTCAATGCATTCTAGGATAAAATTCAGTTTTCATATCCTGTCTTTGACAAAATTTATGTTTGGTGTTGCTTCCATGTTGTGCTTTAGATTTTCCGAAACGTAATAGCTTACCCAGTCGCCAAAATAGATTGCGTAGAACATCCTTGCCAAAAGAGATTTGCCGCTGGTTTGCACTTCGGTAAAGTTTTTAATTAGTTTCTTGGCGGCCTCTATTTGTTTTTTTGTGCCTGAATCTTCGCGGTCCCTTATTATTATAACGGCGAATTTGCCGAAATCCATACTATTTATCTCGTTATGGTTCAGTTCGGTGAACGTGGCCTCGTGCGCTATTATCTTGCTGTTTTCATTGATTTCGTCCTTCCATCTTGCCACGACAGAGGAGAACGCGTCGTAGCTGTATATCACTGGTGTTTTTTTCCCGATTTTATCTGCGATGGCCTTTGCTTTTTTTGTGTCAAACTTCTTTAGCAGGCTTATTGTCTCTTTTATATTTTTGCCCTGTTTTTTTATCAATCCATTATTCTCCAGTGTATTGAGCATAGGGAAAAAAAGGTAAGGCAGGGCCATTCTGGGTAGCATCCCGCCTGGAATGTGTATTGTGTTATTTTCTTTTATATTCCCTGAAGTTACTACGACTATCTGAGCCTTTCTCTTCTTGGCCTCTTTCATCATCGACAAAGTCTCGGCCGTGGTTCCGGAATAAGTCAGGATAAATACAAGGGTTTTTTTGTTTACGAAGGCTGGTAAGTTGTAACTCTTGTCGACTATTATAGATATTTTTGATTCCAGCTTCAGGTAATCGTGCAGTATGTCTGCAGAAATGCCGCTGCCACCCATTCCGCAGACAAGAATATTTTCTACTGGTTTGATGCGGATTTTTTGTTTTATTTTTAGTGCTTTTTCTATATCATCTGGCATTTCTTCCAGCATTTCGTGCATTTTCATTTTATCACAGCGCATTTACAAAATGTTCTACAACATTTTTTGGGTGCTTTGACGTCATAACGGCCGAGGCGACCAACACTCCCTTGCAGCCAAGTTTTATTGCTTTTTTTACGTCGTCACCTGTCCAGACGCCTGCGCCGCAAAGAATGTCTATGTTCTTGTTTACTTTTCTTACTGCGTTTACCGTTCTTGTTACTATTCCAGGGTCGGTCCTCGAGACCGACACACCGGTGGCTATGAGCTCTGGCGGCTCTATCGCGATGATGTCGGGGCGGAGGCGTGCTATCTTTTCAGCCTCTTTAGGTGTCTCGGCGCAGACCAGAGATGTAAGGTGCAATGACCTGCATATTCTTATTATTTTTGCAATTTCCTTGAGCTTTGCCTTGTCTTCGGAATGGTTTATCAGAACGCCTTTGGCCCCGTTTTCCTTTAGCGTAACTGCGTAATCGTGGCCCGTGAACCGTCCTGTATCGACTAAATCAACATGCTGTGCAAAAACTGTCGACAGTTTAGACGTGCGATAAATATCCGCATTCTGGACAACGAGGACCACATTTTTCCCGGCTATCTTCCTTGTCAATGTCTCTGCATTCTTTCCTGAACCGGTTTTGTATGTTTTGAAATTCACAAATATGTTATGCTTTTTTATTGCAGCCAAATTGCCTCACCTTTTCTATTACAATCTCTTTCATCGCTTTTATTGAAGGTCCGAGTATCTCCCTCGGATCGTACACGTCAGGGTTCTTTCTAATAAAGTCGTTGACGGATCTGGTAAAAGCTACTCTTAGTTCTGTGTCTATGTTTACCTTCGCAATGCCAAGCCTTATGCATTTTTTAATGTCGTTGGCCGACACGTCAGAACCGCCGTGAAGCACCAGCGGTATGTCAACCCTTTCGTTTATTTCCTTCAATATATCAAATCTTAGAGTGAAATCGTGCTTTCTCATGCCATAGGTAATGTCCCTGTTGCTCAGGCCGTGTTTTGTGCCGACGGCGACTGCCAGGCTGTCAATCCCGGTTTTTTCGACGAATGTTTCTGCCATTTTAGGATCTGTGTAGAAATTTTCTGCGGATTCTACGTCGCCTTCCTTTCCAAGTATGACGCCCAGTTCTGCCTCAACACTCCTCCGCCCTGCCAGCACAACTACCTTTTTCGTCATCTGCACGTTGCGGTTGAATGGAAGGTGTGACCCGTCAAACATAAGAGACGTGTATCCGTTGGCGATGCAAGATTTTACCGTGGATATCTCGCGGCCGTGGTCCAGATGAAGTACGACAGGTATTTTTTCCTTGGCGGCTACTCTTGTCATGTTTGCAAGATACTCGACGCCTGCATATTTTATTGCGTTTTCTGTCGTCTGTATTATTACAGGCGCCCTTTCCTCTACACATGCCGATACAACTGCTTTTAACATCTCAAGGTTACTTATGTCAAAAGCGCCGACTGCGTATTTTCCTCTAGCGGCGCGCAGAATATCATGACCTGATACGAGCATATTGTATCATTTTCGCAGGATATTATAAAGCTGCATGATTTTGCGCCTTGCCAGGAACTTTTATTAACAGGAAAATACCATTGATTCCTATGGTAAATAGAAAGCATAAACTGACGTATGAAAAACTAGTAAGGCAGCATCTGCGCATTCTCAGGAATCTTCAATACAGTTCCGGTCTATTCGCTGCGTCAAGCAAAAAAGTAAAGACCGGCTACAACAAGGCATGGCTAAGGGATAATTTTTATGAATGTATAGCCTTTGAGGTGTTGGACGAATGGAACGTTGTCGAGAAGACCTATCATACAATACTTAATATCTTCAAAAAACATGAGAATAAGATTGACTGGGCCATCAGAAAAAAGCCTGAGCATGCGTACCAATATGTTCATGCCCGTTTTCATCCAGAAACCTTTGAGGAGTTTTGGGAAGAATGGGGGAACAAACAGAACGACAGCATCGGGGCGATACTTTTCAGGATAGGTGAACTGGAACACCACCATAAAAGTGTTATATTGAAGACCGACGCCGACGTCAGAATTGTCAACAAACTGGTACATTACCTGCAGAGCATTGAATACTGGCATGACAGGGATAGTGGCATGTGGGAAGAGGGTGAGGAAGTACATGCGTCAAGTGTTGGCGCCTGCGTGGCCGGCCTCAAGTCTATAGCAAGGCTTCCAAAAATAAAAGTTCCAAAGAAATTGATAGAGAACGGTGAGGAGACACTGAAAAAACTCTTACCACGCGAGTCTGAAGGAAAATTTGTTGACCTCGCACTGCTCTCGCTTATATGGCCATATAACGTTGTTACGGAAAAGCAAAGAAATTCAATTCTAAGGAATGTAGAATATCTGCTGCTACGCAGAATGGGCGTAATACGCTACAAGAATGACCATTACTACAACAACAATCCCGACGGTTACAGCGAGGAGGCCGAGTGGACGTTCGGCCTGAGCTGGCTTGCTATCATTTACGAACATCTGGGCGATAGAAAAAAGGCGAATTTTTTCCTGGACAAAATGCTGAAAACCTCAACAAAGGCAGGCATTCCGGAGCTTTACTTCTCGAACTCAAAAAAATCGAACGATAACAAGCCGCTCGGCTGGTCGGAATCGCTTTTTATTGTTGCCCTGCACGACATAAACGAGAAGTTGACAAAAGGGAAGTAAAATTATACATTACTTTTCCTTCAGAATTTTCACATTTTTCTTGAGTTTCTTTAAAACTTGGTCCAGTGTCATGCTCATGACTTTTGTCGAAGCCGTGACTTCCATGAATCCGAGGTCGCGCTTGTAGCGCGGAACGATCTGAACGTGTATGTGCGCTATCGACGCGCCGGACACGTCGCCGCCTATGTTCATACCGATGTTTATTCCGGCCGGTGAGAAAGTTTTCTTCAGCAGTATAACAGTACGCCGTACCATGTCAAAGAGGTGGTCATGCTCCTTTTTTGTGAGGCCCTCCAGCGTCTCTACGTGCCTTATCGGAACAACCTGCACGTGGCCAACACTGTAGGGGAATATGTTTAGTATCACCATTGCCAGTTTGTCCTTGTAGAGAACCTTTCTTATTACACCTGATTTTTCGTGCACGACGCCACAAAGCAGGCATCCTTTATACGATTGTAGAGAGTGGTGATTTTTCAGGTACTTGCTGCGGTTCGCGGCCCACAGATAGTTATTATACATACTTCACTATTGGCTGACTGACATATTTATTCGTGATTTTAGAGTGATTTTTTTACCGTTTATAATCTTTATAATCATCCTGGTGAAATATATACCGCAGTACATAAGAATTACAAATATGGTACGTGGATAAAATGATTGCAGAATGTTTTGAGAAGGCAAAAAATGTTTTGAAGGGGAACACAAGCAAGTTTGGGGTAATAGCCGGCAGGGAATACTATAACGATGTTTGGGGTCGTGACGGGCTTATTTCGTGTCTGGGCATGAGCTGCTCAGGCGACGAGGAGCTTGTCAAGCTCGCCGAGAAGACAATTATCAATATTTCTAAATTCCAAAAACCTAACGGTCAGTTGCCTAACAAGTTCTCGCCCGACGGGAAAAAATTATGCTTTGGCGAGGGCGGCTGTGTAGATACGTCACTGTGGTATCCGATAGCCGTGCTGAACCATCATAGAAATGTCAGAAACGTAAAGTTTTTGAAAAAGCATGCCGCACAGGTGGAGAAGGCAGTTGAATGGGCAGGGTGTCTAGACCTAAATAATGACACACTTCTGGAAACACATGAGGGCTCGGACTGGATGGACCTGCTTGTGCGCTCGGGCCGCGTTCTTTATGATCAGGTTCTTTACTATAAGGCATTGCTTGCGGCTGATGAAATTTTAGGCATATTGGGCAAGAAGAGGAAGTACACTGTGCTTTCAAAGAATGTCAGGAAAAATATCAATCTGTTTTTCTGGCCGCAGCAGGAGAATGTAGAAGTTATGAAAAAAATGCATGGTTACAGCGGCGTCGACAAAGACTTCGAGGCTGTTTTGCAGTGCGGGGAAAAGGACTACTATTATGCTGATGTGGGTTTTAGGAAATACGACCCACGATGTGATGTTTATGCCAACCTTCTTGCAGTTGTTTTTGACGTAACGGAGGCGCAGAAAGCGTCTTCCATACTTGACCACATACAAAAAGAAAACATCGCGACACCGTACCCTGTAAAAGTTCTTGACCCGCCAATAACGAATGACGGTTTCAGGCCGTTCTACTTCCGCTACACGGATCTGCCGCACCTGCAGGAGCCTGGAAATTACCACAACGGCGGTATATGGCCAATGGCGGGTGGTTTCTATGTTATGGCACTAAAAAAACTGGGTCGTGACTGGCAAACTGCTTTGGAAAAGCTTGCCGAAGCGAACAAGGTGGGCAAGAACGGTGAATGGGAATTCAACGAATGGCTTAACCCGCAGGGTGTTCCGATGGGCTCCTCATATCAATCGTGGTCCGCCGCTATGTATATTCTTGCTTACCAATACGTCAAGGGCAATGCAAGGTTGTGGTGGCTGTCACCATTTTCTTAAAAAATTAGTTTTTCATCGCTAGGTTGTAAGCTTTTATGTATTCTTTTATCAGAATTCCCCAGTCGGCCAGCATTGAAAGATGCTTAGCGCGTATTTTCATCTGTCCCCTCTGCTTTTTAGGCATCTGGTAAATTTCAAACAACATATTCGTCAGGTTGTCAACAACTTCGTGCTGTGGAACGTTTTGCCGCTTCAGAACCATTATACTCATATCATCTTTTTCCAGCTTCGGCAGGATGAAACGTCCAAAACCGCTCAAATCTGTTGTAATACTCTGCAGGCCCAATGCTGCTGCTTCGAGCGGCGTGTATCCCCACGATTCATAGTAAGAAGGAAATATGCCGACATGGCAGGCTATCATCGCATCGTAATAGTTCATTCCAAGAAGTCCGTCCGTTGTCGACAGATATGCAGGGTAATATATTATTTTCACTTTGTCGTCTTTCTTGTTCATGAGGCCGTTTTTCCTTAACGCGTCGGTTATAAAATTTTCCGAAAAGAGGTCAAATGGTGTTACAGGCGGGTTCTTGTTGTGTGTTGTCTTGAGCTGGAGCTCCATCCTTTTCATATCCCCGAGAAACTGGTTATCAAATATCTTGGCACTCTGAGGCAACTCGCCCTTTGCAAATGATTTTATTATCCTGTTTTGTATCTTCTTGCCTTCCTCCTTTATTATATCTTCCGCGTGATCGAACAGTGCAAGGTCTTCGAGGACGTCGCGCTTTCTTTCTATAGTTCTCTCAGGGATCCAGATGAAAACTACCACATTTTGTTTATTGTTTGTTGCCTTGAGTCGCTGGTTTAGCCGGCCTAGTGCGTCTATGAATATGTCTATACCCTTGTTGTGGAATTCGAAGCGGCCGGAAATAAAAAATATAATATTATTCTTCGGGTCGAACCCATAATACGGCGAGAAGTAACTCATCAGGAAACGGCGGACACGATTTCTCAGGCGCAGGTGCATGCTTGAGATATCTTCCATCGACGGGAATCTGTACATGTTAAGACCGTTTGGCAGTATGACGTCAGGCTTCCTGCCAAGAATGTATTCGCACTCTACAGCCGCCGTTTCTGATACGGCTGTGAAGACGTGGGATGCAAGTGCAGTCGCTTTTTCCAGTGTATGCTTCGATCCGCACATGTATTCACGGGCCTTTTCATCATGTGCATACTCTTTTTTTGAGAGTCCGTTGTTTATCAGCGTGTATATGTCTTCCCGTCCGTTCTCTGCGATTGTTCTTCCCAGGACCGTGGAATGTGTCGTAAAGACCGTCTTTATTTCCTGGTGGTTTGTTTTTACGTAAAGAAGGCCCGAACCAGATAGCCACTCATGGAAATGGGCAATTAACTTTTCGCCGAAAATTCCCGCCCGGTAAAGCTCGCCAATAACTACTCCAGTCGCCCTGCTCCACGGCAGCGGTTCGTCGTACCACCAGTCTGCACTTAATGAGTCGACGCCGAATTTTTCCCACATGTCTTTCTTGATATCATTTATCTTCTCTCTCATGCTCCCTGGCTCAATGAGTATGCATTTGGGTCTGCCGTCGATGAGCCAGTTTCCAAAGTGGCATGTTATACCATAATTGTTCTTCAGAGAATCAAAAACCCTTTTAATTTCCTCGCTTGGCTGGGATTTCTCGAACTCGATGGCCGCGCTATTCTCATAGTAAGGTCCGATGGCATAGTAATCCCTGATGTTATTGCACATCATTTCTGCTTTGGATGAGAGAACTGTGTAGATGCCGCCGACTTTGTTTGCAACCTCATAGCCTACCTCGACCACTGTAGAATCCATTGCAACCATAGAAACCATTTACTATTTGTATTCGATAGGATTAAACCTTTAAATTTAATGGTAATTGTTACGTAATTTGTCTTTCTACTTCTTCAGATATTTTATTCTCTCTTCGACCATTTTTGCGGCCATCGTGCTCTTGTTGCACTTTTCCAGGTTCTTGGCCAGTACGTCGTCGCCGACGACAACCTTCACCCATGTTGCAAAGTCATTTCTTCCCGCATTTACATGGTAGTCAAATACGTTAGGTTCCATTGTACGTAATGCGGATGACAGTTCAAGGATATTTTTTATAGCGTCACCGTCTCTAAGCCAAAATACTTGATCCTGTTGGACGTCCGCGAGCCACTTCCTTTCTACACCGTTCACAAGGTTCACCTCTTTTAGCCTTATTCTAAGATCGTTTAGTATGTTCATGAAACTTATAAGTGCGTCGTATGGGGTGTCAAATGGATTGAAGTACTTATGAACGTCCCCGTCCGAAAACCATTTCGTACACATGTAATAGAAGTGGTCGCTCGTCTGCAATTTGCGCCAGTCATCAATTAGAGGCTTGATATTGCTCCTAATGATCAGGTCTCTCATCTCGTAGAGCTTCTGCGACGCCTCCTGCTGCATTTTGTTTCCAAGCCACGCCGTCAGGTCGCGCTCGGTGTCTGCCCAGCTTGTAAGTGCCGGTATATCTAGTTCGCCTGCCGGCCCGTACTTCTCAAACGCTTCAGACGGCGTGACAAAACCATTGTCTATATTCTTTAATATCTCACCAGGCAGGAATTTTAGGAATTCAAAAATTCCCTTTTCAGCCCACTGATGTTCGCCGAAAGTTTCGTAATCCATGAAAAGATTTACAATTTGACCGTTTCCATTTATGCTGTTAATCCAGGTTGCGAACTTGTCCGCCGTGAGCGGGAACTCCTTCCATTCCGTGTTCCCGAACCTGAATGCTATGTCGTCGGATAACATGTGGTTTCTCAGCAACAATTTTATGTTAGAATTAACAGGCTTGTATACGAAATTCGGGCTTCTCCACTCCAGTATCCTGTCGAATCCCTCGCCGAGCACGCCTATGTAGCCCAGTTCCTCTGCTATCTTTGCTATGTCGTTCGAATAGACAAGCTCGGTGTTCCTGAAAACGCGCGGCTTGAACCGGAAAAGACCCTGTATCTTTTCATTATGCAACTTCACCTGTTCTACGAACTCGTCCTTATTGAAAACGGAGGCGAGGGAGTGGTAGTAAGTTTCATCAAGAAGTTCCACACAGCCTGTTTTAACAAGCTCGTTGAAAGATTCAATCATCTCCGGCATGAATCTCTCGAACTGGTCAAGTATGCAGCCGCTTATGCTGTAGCTTACTTTGAACGCACCGCCGTGTCTGTGTATGAGGTCCAAAATCGTGTTGTTTGCTGGTATGTAGCACTTCTGGGCCACTTTTCTAAGTATTTTTTCATTCTTGGTGTCATTGAAATACGAGTGACTCTTTCCAATCTCAAAAATAGAGAAATTTTTTAACCTGTGGGGCTGGTGAACCTGAAAATAAAAACATATGTCTACCATCTAAGCATCGCCCAAAACTTTTTCATATATTTTCAGGCAGTTCGTTGCCTGACTGTCCCAGCTCATCTTTCGCACGTCGTGAAAGCCATTTTCGCTTATAGACGTTGATAGCGATTCGTAATCAAGAAGTGCCAGTATTTTGTTTGCCATTTCATTGACGTCCCAGAAATCCACTTTCATGCAGTGGTCTACAACCTCGATCACGCCGCTTTGCTTCGATACTATGAGCGGCACCTTGTTTATCATCGCCTCCAGGGCAACAATACCGAACGGCTCCGCGACAGACGGCATGACCAGGACGTTGGAGGATTTCATAAGTCTTTCAATTTCATTATCCAGCAGGTATCCTGTAAAGAAAACCCTGTCTGATATGCCAAGCTGCGCGGCCTTTTCAATCATGCTGAACATCATGTCGCCGGATCCTGCTATAATGAACTTCACATCTTTCTTTTCTTTTAATACTTTTTTTGCCGCGTAGAGGAAATAGTCAGGGCCTTTCTGCAGTGTTACCCTACCCAAAAACAGCACAATCTTGTAGTGCTTATTCATGTTTATCATGTGCTTGACACGATTGTATTCATTTGCATTGATTGAATTATGAGATACAGAAATTTTATCAGCAGAAATTCCATAATGCTCGATTATTTTATTTTTTTCGAGCCTGCTTACCGTTATTACCAGGTCGGCCGCTTCCATTGAACTTCTTTCTATGTCGTATATGACCTGATTGACTCCGTTGCCGCCTGTTCGGTCGATTTCCGTTGAATGGACATGAATCACGAGAGGTTTTCCAGACTGATGTTTGGTCTTTATCGCAGCGCCAAAAGTCATCCAGTCGTGTGCGTGTATGATGTCGAAGTCCCCATATTCAGCCACCATAGCCGCTTTTTCAGTAAACATATTGACCTCCTTGAAAAGGTTTCTTCCGTAGAGCTGCATCCTCTGCGAGTGATTGAACTTTAGGCTGTTTTTGTAGAATTCTAATGGTGTCTCATAGGGGCTCATGAAAGAGAATACCCCTTTTACCTTGATCTTCTGGGCGGCTGCCGCAGAAATGACCTTTATAGACCCGTCATTCTTGTTTTCTGGAAAAATAGGGACGATAAACGTTATCTCGGTACCTGTTTTTGCGAGGCTCTTCGCCAGTCCGTAGCATGCCCTGCCCAATCCGCCATGGCTAAACGGCGGGAACTCCCAGCCAAACATTAGAACTTTCATTTGTATGCACCGGTAAATTTTATCTTACAATTACAATTATGACAAGTTTACTTATTAAAGTAGTTTTTCTGAGAGTAATTTTTCACTGTTATAGATTACCGAAAACTTTATTTTATTCTGCAAGCGTGTAGCCGGTTTCCGCTACGAATATGCTTGCTGATATCATATCGCCTAGCCCGACAATGTCGCGTGCCCTACGAACTAATGGCGTGGGAACGAAAATTATGTAATGCTCTCCGTCATGACATATTCCGTTTTTCGTTACAATTTTTTTGCTACGCAAATATGACGTAAGTTTTTTTCCTGCTTCTTTGCCTATCTTAGATACAGGAAATTTCAAGCCGCCTCTCACGTCACTTTTTGTTTTTATGATGTTGCTTGCTTGCGCGGCGGCTACAACTGATGAAAACTCCATGGATTTCCTAACATTTTCGGGTTTTGTATGATAATCCTTGCAAATGGAAAGGAAGTAGCCGCGGCCGTGTAGATGTATTTTTTTGACTGCTATCTTCTGATACATTTTCTTAATTCCTATAAATATATCAGTTATATCGTGTTTTGTACGGATTTTTTTTGCAAGTTTTCTCTCGCCAAAGAATTCAAGAATTTGCATCAGTTCTGATTCGTCAAGTCCTATGCTGTCCACACCTGACGCTACTTCAAGCGTTTTAGACATTATTTTTTTACTTTTGATGAATGCCATTTCAATGTGGATGGGTTTTCTTCTCGCCTTTATCTGTTTGGCAAGATTTTTTGCGATATGAAACTGGTCCATATAAGTGTGGCCGTCCTTATATTTTTCGAGTATACACTGGAAACCTGAAAGAACTGCACAGCTGAAGTTAAAATCTAATTTAATATTTTTCAGCCTGAATTTTTCGGGGCGTGAGGCTGCTATGAAACGTGTTGTATCTTTTGCTGTAACGCCAAAGAACTTCTGGCCCTTGTGAAACTCAAATATCCAGTTGGTCTTTTTATTGTCGTTTCTTTTTACTCTACTTGGATGCTTAAGCCCTCTGTCAACAAGCAGAACTTTTTTTGAAAACATTTTGCGCTGGTCTTTTGAAAGTAGTGGTGTGTAGACAATCGGTTGTGTACCGAGTATCGCGAGTATGTTGGCCATTATTCCTGCCTGGCCGCCCATTCTCCTCCTCTCAGGAAGTATATTTTTTGAAAGCCATTTTTCCAGGCTGCTGTTCATCGTAAGCTCGGCAGATTCACCGTTTTTCATTGAATACAATATACCAGAGAACAGGTCCCGTGGGTTTTTCAGTTTGACAAGGCGTGGCTGCGGGTTTTTTGCGTATTTTTCCATCGATTTGTCAACGTGTTTTATTACGTCTATGTTGCTGTTGAATGCCAGAAAAATACCGTTCGTATTCTCGATAACCCTGAAAACGTCCTTCAAGCCAGCTTCGTTCATAAGGTATTAATATCACCTTCCTAATAAATAATTATGAGCAAAATCAAAGTGGGCATAAACGGCTTCGGTTCTATCGGAAAGCGGGTCGCCCACGCTGTTTCGTTGCAAAGCGACATGCAGCTGGTTGGCATATCCAACAGGTCCGTGAACATAAACGTCAGGGCCATGATGGGCAAGAAAGGTCCTCTCTACGGAACCCCCCTCTATTGTGCGGATCCTGCAAACCTGAAGGCTATGCGCGGCACGGGATTCGACGTGTCGGGAAGTCTGGAAGATTTACTCGGCAAGGTCGATGTTATAGTTGACGGCACACCGGCTGGTATTGAGACAAAGAACAAGCCGCTCTATGCAAAGTACAAGGTGAAACAAATATACGAGGGCGGAGCCGACAAAGGTATGGCCGATGCAAGCTTCACGGCCATCGCAAATTATGACGAGTGTGTAAACAAGAACTCCATAAGGGTTGTCAGCTGCAACACAACTTCGCTTGTAAGAACCATATACGCGATGCAAAAGTCGCTCGATATAAGTGATATATTTTCAGTCCTTGTGAGACGCGCGGCAGATCCTCCGGAGGACGACAAGGAAGGTCCGATAAATTCTGTCGTGCCCGTATCAAAGGTTCCGTCACACCACGGGCCGGATGTCAAAACCGTACTGAAAAAGATAAACATAACCACCATGGCCTGCAAGATTCCCACGACACTCAATCATGTTCACTTTGTAACTGCGAAGGTTGACGGAGATTACAAAAGAGACGATGCAATTGAGGCGTTCAGGAAGGCCAGCCGTGTTTTGCTTTTTGATTCCACACAGGGATATACGACAAGCTCCCAGATATACGAGATGTTTCGTGATATAAAGAGGCCGAGGTCGGATATGTACGAGGTGTGTGTATGGGAGGACATGGTAAATATTGACAAGGACAAATTGTACTGGTCCCATGTTGTTCACTCAGAGGGCATAGTTATACCTGAAAATATTGATGCCATACGCGCCGTCATGGGCGCCGACACGAAAGAGAATTCAATAAAGAAAACAAACAAGAGCCTGGGTATTGATGCATGATAAAGACACTAAATTCTATCAAATTTCGTGATAGTACCGTACTGGTACGTATTGATGTAAATTCACCCTACAAGTCCGGAAAGATAATTGATAACGAAAGAATAAAGGACGCAACCATTACCATACTGGAACTTGTGAAGAAAAAAGCCAGAGTAGTGCTGCTGGCGCATCAGGGCAGGCCGGGCGAAGATGATTTTGTGCACCTGGACCAGCACGCGAATCTTCTTTCAAAGCACCTAAAAAGAAATATAAAATTTGTACCGGATGTAATAGGGAACGAAGCGAAATCGGCAATAAGGAGTATAAAGCCGGGAGGAATTCTGCTTCTCGATAATGTGAGATTTGTAAAAGACGAAGAGGATGAAAAAAAGGCAAAAAACGGCACGAGCATGATCGTAAAGGCTCTTTCGCCTTTAGCTGATTTTTTTGTCAATGACGCTTTCTCAGTTTCCCACAGGGCGCAGGCCTCTGTTATGGGTTTCAGAATCCCGTCATGCTTTGGAAGGCTGATGGAAAAAGAATTAAATGCTTTAGAAAATACAAGGAAAAAAAAGAAATTCTTACTGGTTCTGGGCGGCGCCAAGTCCACCGAATGTATAGACATATTGGAACATAATCTCAGCTATATATCACATGCTATTCTTTCCGGCATAACGGCAAACATATTCCTGAAAGCCAGCGGTCTCTCCATAGGCCACGGAAGTGAAAAAATAATAGAAGAGAAAAAACTTTCCCATGATATAGAACTGGCGAAAACAATTCTCGCCAGAGGCGGAGGCAAAATAATACTGCCGTGTGACGTTGCGATAGAATCCGACGGGAAGAGGAAAGAGGTCGCCATTGATAAGATTCCGAGGGATGCGAGCATACTTGATATCGGAAGCAAAACCATAGCCATGTACGAGAAAATAATACATGGCTCGAGGACAGTCATAGTAAAGGGCCCGGCGGGCCTGTATGAGGACCGCAGGTTCAGAAAGGGGACAAAATCGATCTTCTCATGCGTGGCCGCGTCAAAAACATATTCTGTCATGGGCGGCGGAGATACCATAGAAGCACTGGATGAACTGAAAATAAACAAGAAAAAAATCTCGCATATTTCGCTGGGCGGCGGTGCT
>DATDXH010000105.1:0-2315 GCA_035289405.1 archaeon
GTTACCATGTCAGTCCTGTACAGTTCCTTTATTCCCCTGTAGATAGTTGAAACGCCCGACGCGAGCATCAACGCAAGAACTATTATCTGCACGCCTGTTGAGAATGGAATCCATGACAGGATAGACGCGGCGAGGAAGCCCACTGATATATGGAGCATGCCGTACACCACCGGCGTCAAACCGTCGTGATATTTTCCTTTGCTCGTGAGTGTGTAAGCCGATATGTGTACTATCAGTCCAAGAAGGAATGTTATAACCCATACGGCCACGAACGCCAAAACCAGTGACGCAAGTATAAGTCCTGCGGAAACCCCTATTCTGGACGCCATTACGGCAGACGCTACTGCAAAAATAATCGAGCTTTCGACAAGAGCGATGAACGTCTTTCTCATATCAGTCTTTTTTCTTGCTGCCAACAGGGCCTTTGCCGGGTCCTTGAGAATATCCAGACACATTATTTCATTCTTGGCTTCCGACCATATTTAAAGTTTATGTACAGCTTTTATCTGCAATGAGCGACGAAATAAAGGAAAAGCGGAAAGAAAAATGGTTCGAAGTGTGGTTCAGTATAGAAGCATTGGCCGTAGACAAGGACGTGGTCGAAAACGCGCTGAAAAGGCACGTCGAAAAAATGGGCGACATACGTGATATTTTTGTTTATGAGACTGAATTCTCGGATACGATAAAAGTCGAGAAGCCTATGAAGAATGTAGAAGAGGCATACTCGCAGATCGTAAAGGTAAAATTCTTCGCAAAAAATTTGTCGACGCTAATAGGTGTTGTCATGACATACGGGCCATCATCAGTGGAGATAATAGGGCCTGACAAGAAGGAGATAAGCGTGGCGGAAACGCAGGACATAGTTAACCTGCTCGCCGGAGTAGTTCACCAGTTCGCGGCGGCCGGCGTGGGCGGCATCATTATAACCCCGGACAAGCCGGGCAGTAAATAATTAATAAAAAATATATATTTGAAAATATATGTTTAAGAAGTTTTCTGGTCTAGTTGTGGTATGTTGTACCAGTATTTGGCGGAGCTTGTAACATTGCTAATAGCGTCCATTTTGCTTGTGAGTTTCCTAAGAAGATTCAGTACAATAAAGCAGCTCTATTGCCTTGTATTACTGCCATTAATGCTGTTCTTTATGGGCTTTTCAATGAGGCTTTCTGGTGAAAGGGATTTTATCGATCTGGGATACTTCTTTACCGATTTCAGCTTTCTCTATGTTTATCTTATATTCGCGCTCAGTTTCTTGCTGGGCCAGGTCAAATATTGGAAACTAAAAGACGGCAAAAGCCAGTGAATTTTTCGATAATTTAAATACTGTTGGATAATAGATAAACTATGAAGATCTACCTCGCGGTAGCATTTCTTTTTTTGATAACCGCGGCAAATGCAGCGCTCGTGACGTGGGATGCCGACATATCGATAAACGACGATGGCGGCACCGAATGGGCAGTCGTATTAACCTACAACGAGACCGTAAGCAGCAGCGACTACTTCGTTCCAGCAAGGGCCACCGATATAGAGGTACTTGCCGATAATGCAACGGTCAATTGCGACGTAACACAGGACATAGGAACATCTATAGTCTGCAAGGCCGATGCAAGGGAGTTTATCTATAGATTTCATGTAAAAAATCTTGTCAGCACAATAGGTGAGATCCAGTACATAAGGGTATTCAGGTACACGTTTTCTGCCACCCAATTTGTCGAACGCGTGCATGTGATTGTAAAATTTCCTCTCGGCGCCGCGCTGGTTGAAGAAGGCAAATTACAGGGAACCGGCCTCAGGACTTTCGAGCCTGACTTTGGGCGCGAAGGCAGTGACGGCAGGCGCATATCTATCAGCTGGACGTTTGACAAACCCGGTCTGGGACAGAGTATAAGCGTATCGGCCATATACGAGTTGCTTGGATTTGACACATTCACGATTTTCTTTATAGTATTGGCATTTGTTATTGTGGCGTTTGTATTGGTTGTGTTATTTGTTTTCAAGAAACGAGGGATCAGAGACATACTACCTGTGCTGACTGACGGCGAAAGAAAAGTGATGGAAATTATACTACGCGAGAATGGCGAGGTTGACCAGCGTGTTTTAGTGAAGGAAACAGACTTCAGCAAGGCAAAAGTGTCCCGTGTAATAAGCGACCTCATGAGCAGAGGGCTTGTTGAAAAGGTATCAAAGGGCCGTAAAAACCTCATAAAGCTCAAAAAAGACGTAAAGAGGCCGGAAACGAAGACTGCAAAATAAAAGAGATAAATTATAAGTTTTAAAGCTTAGGAAGCCTAAATATTGACTTTGGAACATTTTAT
>DATDXH010000106.1:0-5217 GCA_035289405.1 archaeon
CTCCGTCGGCGAGACGTGCAATTCATGTGCGGCTGACTGTTCTTGCAACCCCCCTTCAAATAATAATCCATTTGTGGGAAGCGGCGACGTCTCTAATTTCATATACGACAATCCGGCTCTGATAGGCGTAATAGCAATCGCACTCGTGGTTGTAGGCGTGGCGATGATGAAAATAAAACATAAGCTCGCAAAACGTAAGTCAAACGAGAAATCATTTATTCTTGATAATAAGAAATAGAATTATTCATTATTCTTTGCCCATTTGAAATTTCTAGGGTCGCGGCCGAGGTTCTGCTGGTTCTTCTCGCACTTGCTTGAGCAGTAGTAGAAAATCTTGCCGCCGCTGTGCACGAACATCTTTCCAGTGCCCTTTTCGATCTGGCCAGAACAAAAAGAACATTTTACCATTTAACTCGCCCTCTGTAAATCTTTCAAGACCTGTCTTTTATATGAGTCGAATGAAAGAAGACTAGTGGCTGGTGCGACTCCGCAGCGGTTAGAACCGCTCAGTTGCCATGTATAAACGTCGGGTGTGCCGTGGTCAACAGAAGGAAAAACAACATCGTACCTTTTAAATACTACTGTACGTCCACCGCTAATTTTGGCTTCTTCGGTTCTCGCTAGTACCTTATTGTCATCTATCATCTCTACCGTCTCCCGTAGCTGCCGCTTGACTCCATTTCCGTTTCCAGCAGCATTACCAGGTCGCCCAGTCTTACAGGGCCCATCACGTTTCTCGTCAATATCTTGCCCTTGTCGCGGCCGTCCGTGACACGGCATTTAACCGTTGTCACGCCTTTCGTTCCGGCGCGTCCGAATACTGCTATTATTTCTGCAGGTGTTGCATCGTCTGCCATAATTATCTACCGTAAGTTTGGTTCATTCTTTCCTTTCTTGTAAGTTCTCTTGCCCTTCTGCCAAGTATATCACCGGCGATAAAAGATGCCGTACCTATGGCCGCCGGGTATTCGAACCCTTTTCCGTTATTTCCCAATGATTTAGCCACATATACGATGGATGTTACTGTTATACCAACAGATAATAAACATCCAATACCATAAAGATATATCTTGTGGTTGGCCCTCATGACACATTCCTTATAATTTTTTCTTGTAGTCGCCAAGATCGGTTACTGCAATAGCGCAGCATGAAACTTCCAGTCCGGCCGCACGCCCGAGCTCGTTCTTGCTGGAAACTTTGAGAAGCTTCACATTCTTCTCCTCACATAGAGGACCTAAATGCATCACTATCTCAGGCGGATCTGTATCTTCTGCAATCACGATGGCTTTTGCAATGCCGCGTTCAGCGGCCTTTGTAGCCTCGTTTATGCCTTTTCTTATTTTTCCTGTTTCTCTTGCAGTTTCAACAAGCTCAAGAATGTCGTCGTTTTTCATATCACTCATTGGTTTACACCTCGTTCAATACGAGGAATACGGTTGTATTCCTGTATAACATGATCCACATATCACATCTTCCTTATATCCCACGACTAAAGTCGTGGGTTTGTTGGAAGATGGGATCCCAGATTCATTGTGTTTCATCACACGACTAAAGTCGTGTGTTTTCAATGAATCTAAGATAATAATGCGTTGATATTTCAGAGAAATATCACCATCTTCAAATGATGGATCATGTTTATAGAGTAGGTAATTGTTAATGTATTTAAACCTTCCCTCGAAAGAAGGAGAGTATGAATCTGAAGAGCAAATTCCTGAAAGTGAGATGCAAGAAGTGCAGGAACGAACAGATAATATTCAACAAAGCCTCGATGGTCGTAAAATGCTTAGTGTGCGAGTCTACGTTGGCAGTGCCTACGGGCGGCCACGCAGACATACTGACGAAAGTCGAAGAAGCGATGGATTAAGCCCTTTCTTTTTCGGAAAAGAAAGTCCTTACGAGCAAGAGTGAAACTCTTGCTGTACAGCAGAACTTACAGTTCTGCTTGTAAGGGGAAAGAAAAACTTATTACTATTTTTGGCTCATTGTCATTCGCAGAAAGACTATTTCTATTATAGCGCTCCAAGTAAATATTCTGGATATTATACTTACTTGAGCGCTACATGGCGAAGTTTCACTTCGCCTGTACAGGAGAATCTTCGATTCTCCATGTATAAGTGAATCCACAATACATGTCGGGATTCTTTTGTGGGTTCACTATAAATGTAAATGAAATTAAAAATAAAACCTATTTTTATTCACAAGTTCTCTTCAAAAGTGCGGCTTCGAGTCGTTCTATATCAGTATTTCTTGCGGGTCTGCTATTTTCATTTATTTCTACTGCGGCCCTTAGCGCAGCATCTGTATTGTATGTGTCTCTACCCGTTGGCAGACGTCTGTACACTTCGAACAAAACGCTCTCTTGTATATGCAAAGGATATGGCATCCTAACAAGATAACATATGGATTATTTATAGTGAAGCAAGTAAAGAATCTGGATATTATAAACTTGCTTCACATATAGTTCCCAAGGAAGTAGTACAAGTTTATTTCCTTGGAGAACTATAAGCCTTTTTCCCGTGTGATTTTTCTATAATACTTTTTCGACTTCAACGTCGTTTATTTCAGTATAACCTAATTTCCTTTTTACGTATTCTCTTCTATCCTCTCCCGTAACCGTATGTCCGGAAGGCGTCATAACAACCCTCTTACATCCCGCTTGCCTTGCGATGTTTTCTGCAATCCCATAAAATTCTTCGCCTAATCCAGTGCCCCTGTAAAGAGGTTCTAACCCTATACCAACTATATAGCAAATATCTCCCTGAACTTGGAGACTTAGATGAGTAGTATTATGATGATTGCCTTTCGCGGTCCTATAACTTACAGTAATTGCGTCTGGAACAAGCTCTGTTTTAGCTATGGTAACATTATGAACGGCGTGATAAAATGGGAATCTTTTCAGGGCTCCACGCACATCAGTTTCTGTCGGAGTTTTTGCCATAAAGAAATCAATAGATGCTAATTATATAAGTGTTGTAACAAAGGTGCTAATATGGTCAAGAAACGCGGACTTCCTCAGCCTGGCGAGCTCGTTATATGCAAGATAAGCAAGATCAACCCCCACTCGGCCTTCGCATACTTGGAAGAGTACGATACCGAGGGCATGATACATATTTCTGAAGTGTACAGCGGCTGGGTCAAGGATATCAGGAATTTTGTCAAGACCGGCCAGACGGTGGTTGCAAAGGTCACCCGCGTCGAGGATGGTCATATTTCTCTTTCATTGAAAAGAGTTGACAGGAAGCAGGAAAACAACAAAACCAAGGAATATAGGCTCAACCAGCGCGCTGAGAAGATGCTACAGATGGTTGCGGCGTCGATGAAGAAAACTCTTGACAAGGCGTACGAGGAAGTGGGTTATGCGCTTCAGGAGAATTTCGGCTCGCTTTACGAGGCGTTTAAAATATCGATACAAACACCGCAGGCACTGCGCGAGCGTGGTGTGCCCGAGAAGTGGGTAGAGCAGATCCGCGCTGTTGCAGAGAAGTCGATAGTACAAAAAGAATTCGAATTCAAGGCCAGACTTTTTGTAAGAAGCTACAAAACTGGCGGGCTGGCTATAGTCAAGGACATACTTTCGAACGCCGAGAAATCTGGGCTGGAAGTGAAGTACATATCGGCGCCTGAATATATGGTGAAATTCAGGACGATGAACGCAAAAAAAGGCGAGCGCGAATTTGCAGAGAAACTCAAAGCGATAAGCTCCAAGGATGCAGAAATTTCTTTCGAGTTAGTGGAGAGATAATCAAGTGGAAAATACGTCAGATGCGGAAAGTATAGATAACTGCGTGGCTTATGTGACATATTATTAGCAGTTATCTATATGCAAACTGCGTTGTATTATATAACCTAAGTAACGCAGTTTACTATAAGTACACATTCGGCAGATTAGGGGACGGCCTTTGCCGTTGATACGTAACAATACCATCAGTCTATTGACTGATGGTTTGTGGCGTGTAAGAACCACTGTAATAACGTGGCTCATAAACTTCAAGATGCCACTGGTCTATTGACCAGTGGTTCTTCACATGTTTATAGTGAAGCAAGTAAAAAATGTATATTATAAACTTGCTTCACATATAGTTCCCAAGGAAGTAATACAGGTTTGTTTACTTGGGGAAACTATATGAAGCTTAAAAAGTGCGACAACCATAATCCTTCTACGTACACGTTCAAGGACAAGTGTGAATGTGGGGCAAAGACGCATAGCGCGCATCCGCCGAAGTTTTCAGAACGCTACGGAAAGTACAGGAGAGCTGCCAGACGTGAGACTGGAGCAGAATAATAGTAATACCCGAAGACGAAGTCTGAGTCAGAACCCTTTCTCGTCAGAAACGATGTTTCTGGCGACTCAGGAAACCGTAGGTTTCCTCGAGTTGGGATGAGACCTAGACCTGAATTGCATGACGCTAAAGCGTCTTTCGGTAAGGGAAAGAAGGGATCGGTAATGCAAACTCAAATAAAAGTTTTCGAGAAAGTAAAGCTGAAAAAACCCGTTCTTATTGAGGGCCTGCCCGGGATCGGCAATGTCGGCCGGGTCGCGGCTGGTTACCTGATAGGCGAGCTGAAGATGAAGAAATTCGCCGAATTGTACTCACCGCACTTTTTGCCTCTTGTACTGCTGCAGAATGATTCTGTGGCGAACCTACTGAAATGTGAATTCTACTACCACAAGGGACGTGGCAGAGATTTGATAATTCTCACTGGTGATACACAAAGCATCTCGCCGGAGGGGCATTACGAGATATGCGAGGTTATACTGGACTTTGTTGAAAAGTTGGGCGTGGATGAAATAGTCACATTGGGCGGATTTGCGGAAGGCAAGGAAATAGCCGAGCCGCGCGTTATTGGTGCTGTCAATGACAAGAAACTCATAAAGAAATATGACAAGCTCGGGATAGATTTCGGCAAGGCACACCCAATAGGAACTATAGTAGGCGCATCGGGCCTGTTGCTTGGTCTTGGTAAAATGCGCAAGATGGATGGTCTATGCATGATGGGCGAGACGTTCGGGATGCCTCTTATAACGGATCCAAAGGCTGCGGATGCGCTTTTGCATGTGCTGCTAAAGATGCTGGGAGTGAAGCTGGACATGTCGAAGCTGGAAAAGACAATAAAGGAAATGGAAGAAAAAATAGAGAAGACAGACAGGATACACAAGAAGATGCTGGAAGAGCTTACGGAGCCCAAGAAGAAGGATGATGTCAGGTATATCGGCTA
>DATDXH010000107.1:0-3022 GCA_035289405.1 archaeon
CCAGGATGGACACCGCCAGACGAAACAGGTAGAACAGGTTTTATCTTTCCCCAGTTCTGCGGGAGCAAATCAAATGGGTATCCGGATTTTTTAGCTTTTTCACCACGTAATACTTTAGACGTTATTTCTCGTTCGATCTCGGTTACTTCGCCCTTGCCCCCTACCAGCTTGCCAACGACGGTGCCGACGTGAATCTGGTCGACGCCAATTGCCCGCATTATCTTGCCGAGAAAGAGCATGCTGAGGCCGTGTTTCGGGTTCCTGTCAAAGGTTGCGTGCATGGCGCGATGAGCGTGTATCGCCATTCCATAGTCGCCGCACACCTCTCGCATCGTCTGCACAGCGGCTGTTCCGGCTGTAACAACATCGATCATCGCGTATTCCCAGCCAAGGTCGTGAAGCATCTTTGCACGCTTAATCATGATATGAGTAGGACCTGTTATATTTAGCAGAGCAGATTTTACGTCACCTGTTTCTTTTTCTGCCTTCTGCCTCATTCTGGTCATCAGCTTTACGCGTTCCTCGAACTTATTGAACGGTGTAGTTGTCAGATTCTCGTCATCCTTTGTAAGATCAAAGCCGCCCATCCATGTTTCTAGTGCTATTTCAGCGTGCTCTTTTGCAGTAAAACCTATCTTGGGCTTTGGCACTGCGCCAGTAATAGGTCGCTTCTTTACTTTCAAGATTTTGCGAAGCCCCTGTATTCCATGTCGGGGGCCTTTGTAATGTTTCAGATAGACTGGCGGCAATGAAACGTCGACAAGACGCAGATTCTTCAGCGCCTTCATACCAAATATATTTCCGGCTATGCCGCTCAGGAGTTGTGGCATGTTGCCCTCGTCCCATAACTCAATAGGGTAAGCGATCTTTACGTATTTGCCGCGTATATCGAAGGAGGTTGCCATGACTTTCTTCAGCAGTTTTGGAATCCTGTTGAGAGTTGTCCATGTCCCGGCAGAGCTTTCAGCGGCGATGCGTCCCGCGGCCTCTTTTACCGATACATGATCGGGCTCGAAATAGAACAAGCACACGACGTCAGTCTTCTTCGCTTTGTAATTCTCGTTGACGAAGTCTGTGTACCACTCAAATGACATAGAATATAATTGGGTTAGAAGTGATATATAAGGTTTTTAGGAAAAAACAAATGGAACGTTATCGGCCTGCCAGTGCTTTTCCTTGGTTCTATTCATGCGCGAAAACTGCTACTATAGTCTTGCCCATCTTTTCGAGACGCACGAAACCGAAGCGCTCGAACTGGACTATTGACCCTGGCTTGACCTTTGAAAGGCTCGGCTCGCCATATCCTTTTATTTCACCCTGTGGCATTACAACACGCACAGAAACGTGCCGGGCCGGTACCCACTGTATCTTCGGCACCGCCTTAAGCTCCGCGCTTGTGAATTCTGAAATATTTCCGAGTTTTATGTTGCAGAGGTCCTTCAAACGTATTTCCAGTCCCTTGTAGGCGTCAAAGTCCTTGTCGTCTATGAAAAATGTGTTGGACAATGCAAAGCTACGGAAGCCGTGCTTTTCCTCCGGATGTAAAGGCACCATTATCTTTTTTATTTTGAGACCCTTGACCGTTATCCTTTTCGGGTTCGGTATGAAAAAGTATCTGTCTGCAGTCTTGTCGATAATCTTCCTGTTATACGATGAAAGGTTTTCGAAAGATATCGTTATGTCCGAAGGCTTTGGTCCTATGTCAATTATTATTTGTCTTATAGATTCCGGCTGGAAACCTCTGCGCCTCAACGCCTGCAACGTGGCAAGCTTCGGGTCGTCCCATCCAGTGAATTTTCTGCGTGCGATGCCTTCACGTATCTGGCTCTTGCTCAGTACCATATCGGACATCGATAAACGTCCTAGTGTAACGACAACAGGATATGTCCATCCCAAGTGCTGGTAAAGATAACGCTGTTTAACTTCATTGGTGCTGTGTTCCTGGCCACGCATTATGTGGCTTATGTTCAGCAGATGATCATCAATAGCAGAAGCAAAATTATAAAGGGGCCATAAGTTCTTCTTGACAATAGGATGTCGTGGCTTGTCAACTATGCGGAAAGCCGGCCAGTCACGTACCGCCGGATTCTTCGCTTCCATGTCTGTCTTTATGCGCAGAACGGCTTCGCCTTCCTTGAATTTGTGCGACATCATCCTCTTCCACTTGCGCATTGTAATCTTGGGATCCTCGCGCCTGCAAGGACATGACTTGTTGTGGTTCCTGAATTTCTTCCACGCGTCGCCGCAAGTGCATACGTAAGCCGCGTTTATCTTGATGAGCTTTTCAGCATATTCATAATAAATTTTGAGCCTCTTGGATGCGGTAACTTCCTGATGGACCTTTATTTTCAGCCACTTCAGATCATCCCGGGCCCATTTGTAGAACCGTTTTTCCGGGATTTTTATTTTTGGGTCAGTATCATCAAAACGCAGGACAAATTTGCCGCCGTATTTTTTTGCATACTCATCGCATAGAAGTGCAGGGCGCGCGTTGCCCACGTGCAGCGCTCCGTCAGGGTTCGGCGCGAAGCGTACTATAAACTTCTCTCGACCTCTTTCAAGTTCGGCCAAACCTTTCTTTTCAACGCGCTTTACAGGCACGTAGCCCCCCATGCTGTCAAGTTCATTACGCTGCTGGCTCACGGAAAGGCGGTTGATCTCGCGTACAGCTACGTCTATCTCGCCGGACAAACGCTGCACCTCGGCCCGCATCTCCGGATGCTCTGCGAGGAGCTTGCCCAGAACGCTCTTGGGCTGCGCAACCCCGTCGTGCTCGACTGCATTGATTAGTGTATACTTCTTTATCAGATCGTCCAAGAATGAACACCTTTACCTTTCCTATACTATAGTCGGCAGAACATTTAAAGTAAGCTTTTCTTAAAAAGAAAAGCTTAAGCAAAAGAAATGAGGTCGTTTTATGAAATCGGAAAGCTTAAGCAAAAGAAATGAGGTCGTTTTATGAAATCGGAAAGCTTAAGCAAAAGAAATGAGGTCGTTTTATGAAATCGGAAAGCTTAAGCAA
>DATDXH010000108.1:0-6175 GCA_035289405.1 archaeon
TCCTTCCAGACATAAAGGACTATATTCGCCGAGGAGGTTGCGACGCCGCCGCTTGTAATGAATGACGTCGTCGTCTTGGCCCTTACGTCAGACCTTGCCAGCCCTTCCTCTATCAGCCTGTGGCGGGCTATGTACGGCTTAAGCCATTCCTTGTACTGCTCGACAGATGCCTCTCTTGCTTGGACAAGCTCATTTATGCGCATGTAACGGCTTTTGATTTCAGGACCGAACAGTGATTTCCATTCGTTATACAGCTTGTTCTTCGTTATCAGCACGACTGCCTCGGCTTTCGACACGTCAAGACCGTTCATTACCTTTGTCGGATCCATGTCGCCGTCGTTCATACGCATGAAATCCGTTATCAGTGTGGGCCAGCGGCTTACGATGCTCCTCATGGAAATACCCTCACCAGTGTGCATGTCAACCTGGTCGATGAACACGGCCTTTAGAGAGTGGTTGTCGATACGCCCTTCACGTTCTTTCTTCAACTTCTGCTGTTCTTTGTCGTCGGCCTTGTCCTCGTAGAAGCATAAGTTGTCCATTTCCTTGTCGTGGTGCCCGTGCTCATCCTTTTCACGTTTCTCTAATTTTTTATCTTTCTTCAACTCGTTCGGCGTCCTGTAGCCGAGATAGTGCAAGAATTCAAGATACCGACGCTTGTCGTGCATAAGCAGCTCCATGTCCGCCATGGATTGAGAGACGGAAACAAGACCCTGTTTTATCTTGCCCTCCAGATCCTCTTTCTGCTTCTGAGTAAGCTGATAATATTGCGCGTGTACAGGCGAGACTTCTATCCACTCGTCAGCCTTGTGCACCTGATATTCCCACTTGCCGAGTTGGAATGTCAACGAATAGTAAATTCCGGCGACGGAGCCCGGCGGACCTGTAAAATCTATTGCCTGCCGCGCCTCGAACGGCCCTGCGACTACGACGTGGCCCAGCCACGGCCTGCCGGCTATCGTAAGGTCCGCTATATCTTTTGGCATGTCGCCGCGCAGCTTGTTCCTGCTCAGGTCCTTCAGAAGCCATTTGCCTTTTTCCTCTTCTTTTTTTGCCATGAAATCACTCGTAGATAGCTATGCTTAGATCCGTCTAATTCACTTGATGATTATTTGCCGACGGGGCGTAATTAAAGTTTTCTTTATAGTGCAAGACATAACATTTTGGACTAATTTTATAGTTATGTCTTCACATATAGTACGGACAATGAATAATACCCTAAATGGTATTGTCCGATACTATAACCTAGAAAAATGCAGTGTTGCGATCTATTTTCGACTTACAGTTCTCCAAGGAGTTCGCATATTACTTCCTTGGGAACTGTATGTGAATTCAGAAAATATACTGTATTCATTTTCTGAATTCTCTATAAGAAGATTTTGGAGAACACTCGAGGATGAAAGAAGTACACCGTGAAGAAACTATGACCTATATAATAGGCAGACGTGATATTAGAGGGTCTTCTAGCGAGATAGCCGCATCTGTAATTGGTGACCCTATGGACGCGTATAAATGTTATGTTGATTGGGCTGCAAAATTTGGTCCGAGAAATGTCTCAATAACCATTTACAGAAATATACGTACCGAGGAAATAATTTCTCCGGAAGAGCTTCGAGCCTTGGCGGCTCCAAAAAGCTAGTTCCCGTCCTGGCCGTTTCTCAGCGCTTCTCCGAAATGTTTTACGCTGCCTTCCATTGACGTCAGCACTTCCTTGGCTAAATTCAGATACTCCATTCGCCTGTGCTGGTAGAACATCTGGTGCCAGAAACGCCTTACTATCTCGTACATGATATTCTGCTGCCATACGGTGTCCTGCGGATATTCAGTAATAAGACGCGGCTTGAGCCTTATGACTGCCTTGCCCTCGCCGTTGGCCGTGACGCCCTTCAACGATATCTCACAGACGATATACGAATAAGTATCAAGTATCTTGTTGACTTCCCAGTCTACCTCGAACTTCTCGCTCTCCTTGCCCTTTTCCCAGCTGTAGTTTTTTTCCTGCACGTACGCGTCTGGCACGTTGAATACGGTCCTGATTAACTCGTTCAGCTTCTTGTAGAACTTTTCAGGATTCGGGCCCGAGAATGTTATACGTATGTCCTTGACAGGCTCGAACACGTAATCCCAGATGAGCAGTTTTGTCCTTCCCCATACCATTCTCTATTCACAACCAAAGGCAAATCACATTATACGCGATCAAAGCCTGTTTAGTTATAAAGTGGTATTCCCTGTATAAATTGATTTTGTAAGCATCTCGAAGGCTTATAGTTCTACAGGTTAATAATCGGGTATTATACACCTGTGAGCTATACAAGGTGAAGCGAAGCTTCACCTGTACAGGAGAACCAAAGGTTCTCCTTGTATGTAAACAAGTAAAAATCATATCCAGAATCTTTACTTGTTTAACTATAAGAGGATTTTGTAAAAGACATATTCGGAAAACAACTATTGTAAGCAGGGGTAACGCTACCAATATATATAGCATGCTCCAATTATTCATATGGTCCTCGAAATCGTACTCGCCGCCGTGCTCATTGCGTTCGGAATCGCATCCATATATTTTACCATAGAAAGCAAGGCCAATGACAGGAAGATGATAATAGTTCTGCTCATAGGCGCGGCTGCCATAATCGGAGGCGCGTGGATAATACTCACCAACGTCACGCTGTTTGTGCTGTTGACAAAACTGGCCGGGCTGATACTGGCGGGCATAGGCGTGTTCCTCATATTCGGATTCCCCGACATAATGGGCGAATACCAGAGAGAGAGCATGTCAAAGGCGGGCGTATTCTTCGGGATCATCTTTTTGATAGTAGGGGCGTATTTGCTGTTTTTCTGAACATGAAAATGGCGGTAGGGTGCTTTTCAGTGCCTGAGATGGATATGAATCCGAAGCTGAGAAATTCTAAAACAATGGAAGAGTTTCTGGATCGATTTTGAAGCCGACTAAAATTTATAAGCCAGTGCGCACAGTTATTGTGTATGGGAGACAAAAAAGATTTCTTCAAAGACGGCCCGTCTCTAAACATTATTGACGATATACTCGCGCCGTCTGACAGGCTAAAAGTGAAATTCAAGGGTGCTAACCCAACTGCGATACTCGGGATGGCCCCGGGGATGATCAAGGATGTAATGAAAATACCGGGCAAAGATCTGCTCGAGACGGACATAAGGTGGGACGCTACTGACGGCAGCTTCTACGGAGTCTGGATGGGCAAACGTACCGAGGACAGGTGGACGACGACGTACATACGCGTCATCGCCCAGGGCACGCAAAACAAGGAAGGATTCGGAGATTTTTGGGTGGAAATAAAAGGCACCGTCGAGACCAAGTACGACTTTTCCAATTTCATACAGCGCGGCTTCTGGTGGTTCTACAACTATGGATTTTATTTCAAGCAGCGCCGCAATTACCTGGAGGCCGCCAAGGACGACATACAGGACATGCGCTCCTTCGTGGTGGACAAGTTCAAGATCGGAGAAGACGCAGAAGTCATCTGATGCTTGGACTATAGTGAACCCAGTAAATAATCTGGATATGTTATGACTGGGTTCACATACAAGGATAATCGAAGATTATCCTGTACAGGTGAAGCTTCGCTTCACCATGTATAGTTCCCAAGGAAGTAATACCCGTTTGTTTCCTTGGAGAACTATAGATCATCAATTTGGTTTTTTATTTTTTCTAAAAACAACCAAGGTAACATATTTGGTTAAATTTGTCTAGGAATCTTGGACAAAGAAAAAGCCGTTACATCTCAGTCACGCCTCGCCTTCGGTTTGGTATTTATACTCGAAACGGTAATTGATAATAATGCTGGGATTTCTAAAAAGGCGCAATAAGGATTTTGACGACGTAGAGGATATACGGTCGAATGTACTTGGCAACGATTTCAAAGTGCAAGAGCAGGACTTTCCTCCGCCAACAGGAAGGCGCGTGGCTGACAGATTTCCGGGCATAGAAGATTCTGTACAGTTCGAAGAACCACCGGGCTTCGGAAGCGTTGACACAAGATTTCCCGGGCGTGGTCAGGACAGGCAGAATGATAGGCAAAATAATTACGATATCATGGATAGACTGAATCTCATAGAGAGCCAATTAACAGCGATAAGAAGCCAGACAGAGACGATAAATGAACGTCTAAAGAATATGGAGCAGAAGCTTACCAGACGATATTGACTATATTATTACAGATACAAGAAAAATATAAGCTATTTATTGTAACTTAAAAGTAGTATCTATATACATATATTTAAACTTTTCTGTACAGTAATTATATATGAAAATCGCATTAATTGTAATATTTGCTATTGCAGTGATTCTGGCGTTTTCAACGGTTGTTATAGCGGGCCCTGAAAAACATAATAAAGTCAGGGTCATTGCGCACACCGACGACGAAGTGTCAAGGGCGCTTGGAAACGATTGCAGAGAAGTAAAACGTGCAAAAACGCTGACAGCACTCGAATGCCCTAAGGACGTCGCCCAATTTCTAGGTTTACAAGAGGACATAAAGGTATTTGCGATGGACTCCTCGGCCAACAAGCAGGTAAGGGCAGATTTGGTCCACGGCAATAACACGGGTGCCGGGAGGAAAATTGTTATAATTGATACTGGTTATAATTACAATCATCCTGAACTCACTTCCAGTTATCTGGGCGGAAAGGATTTTGTAAATGATGACAACGACCCGATGGATGATAATGGTCATGGCAGCCATGTTGCCGGACTTATAACTGGCGACGGCATCGACCCGAAGGCAAAAGGAGTTGCGCCTGCTGCTGGAATAATTTCGGGTAAAGTATTAGCGGCTGATGGCTCTGGATATTTCAGTGACGTTGTAGAAGCTATATACTGGGCTGTTGACGGGCCTGATGGCATCGCGGGCACGACCGACGATTTCAAGTCGGACGCAATAAGCATGAGCCTTGGAACAAGTCCACCTTATACTTACAGGGGTTTCTGTGACGGTGTACTGCCTGATCTCACCAACGCAATAAAATATGCGAGGAGCAGGGGCATTCTTGTTGTTGTGGCAGCAGGCAACAGCGGCGGCGCTGGGGTCTCCATCCCAGGTTGCGTAAGCTATTCTACAACAGTTGGTGCTGTCGACAAAAATGATAAAATTGCTAGCTTTTCTGGCATAGGCAATGCGGTTGATGTAACAGCGCCCGGAGTTAGCCTGCTTTCGGCGTGGCTTGGTTCGTCTTATGTAACAGCGAGCGGGACAAGCATGGCGACGCCTGTTGTAAGCGGAACAATCGCGTTGATCAAGGTTGCACACCCGAACTACAGTGCGACACAAGTTGAGAACGCATTGTTCAAGACGGCGAAGGATCTTGGCAGAAAGGGCAAAGACACAAGCTTCGGCTGGGGAAGAATTGACGCATACTCAGCCGTGAAGTTCGTTGCATAATTGCCTAAATTCTCAGATACCATGACTTTGGTCAAATGGGTTGCAAGGAACATACCGTATTTTGACGGCTGTCCGCTCTACTCAAAAATGAAACTGATATTTTTGCCTAGCGCCTTGCCGACGACGCCTCCCAGCGGCTGCACAAGTCTTGCGTACCTTCTTTCAACACGCACCTTGTAGCTCTCTGCCGGGGAATAAGTTTTATTGATGCCGAGGACTGGCGCGCCTATCATCTTTTCTATTACCTGCTTCTCACTGCCTTCTGATTTCTCTATCAGTTTTACCTGCCTGCCAAGCATTTCGGATATCTTCTTTATGTTCCTGCCGCCCGGGCCGATGAATTTCGCTGCATGCCTGCTTTCGACGACCACGAAGACGCGGCCATCGGATTCAATCGAAGATAGGAAATCTATATTGACACTTTTCTCTTTGCCAAATTTGTAAATGGCATGCGACAAGTCAACGTCTACTCTACTGATAACACCGCTCTCGAGCCTGCGGTTGCACGCGCTGCATAATATGTCGCTTTCGAGGCAGACTTTGCATATCTTCATGAGCATCAAATCGGAATTGGCGGATTCTGATTATATAGTGAACCAAGTAAAGATTCTGGATATGTTACTACTTGGTTCACATATAGTTCACAAGGAAATAATACAAGAAAGAACGAAGTTCTTTCTGTACAGCAAGAATCAAAGATTCTTGCTCGTATCCTGTTTGTTTCCTTGTAGAACTATAAGTCATTAAAAATCTTTAAACAC
>DATDXH010000109.1:0-3149 GCA_035289405.1 archaeon
AAAGACAAATCCGTATGACTTCCCGAACGCGTTCTTGACAAACTCATAGGCGCCGCCGGATTTGGGAAACATCGAGACAAGCTCGGCAAAATAAATAGAAATGACTATGGCAATTATGGACATCATCATCCACGCCAGTATAGAAGCGGAGCCTGAATACGCCGCGCCTACGGCCGGCAGGAAGAATATTCCGGTGCCAAGTATTGCATTGACAACGAGCATGAGAAGTGTCTTCTTGCCGATCGTCTGTTTCAACTGCATAATTTACCTCTTTGCTACTTTATTCCAAAGAAAATCAAAATATTTACGGTAACTTTCTGTTATTTCCTTATTATGAACTACAAAAGCTATGGGAGTCGCTTCAAGCCATAATATGTTACTTACCTTATTGCCGTATATCCATATAACATTCGGAGGTCCGCTGAGCTCTTTTGGTAAAAATTTTGTATCAAAAAGTTTTTCCTTGAGCATCGGATGGTTTCGTATTTTATCTATAGCAAGCTGTCTCCACCTTATACCCATCTTAAGCCTTTTCCTGTTAAATGTAATCCAATATCTTGGCATCCTGTCATACCCAAATCCGCCAGCACCTATCATCCATATTTCCTTATAATTTAATGTGTCCTCCCATATAGTCTTTATTCCCTCGTACCCCCTATATATCTCAGCTTCTACGGAAGATTTTCTGGCACCAAATTTTTTTTCGAGATTAGGAAGCAATTTATCGGCCATTCTCTTTTTTTCGTCTATTAACTGTTTTTGCTCCTCCAAAAAAAGCATTATGCGTCTGGGAGATGTAGTCTGGAATATCCTTTTTTTGTGCTCTATGGCAAAAGTAGCAAGACCCTTAGAAATAAGCCTGTTAAGCACGTCATAAATGTTCCTCCTATCGATACCGGTCTCTTCGTATATTCTGTTTACAGGTAAAGCGCCATTATCAAGGAGGGCCGTATAAACCTTTGATTCATTTTCAGAAAGGCCAATTTGTGTCAGGTCGACCATGTAAATTGATTGGAATTTGATATTTATAAAGTTGTGGTGGTGATACACCACCTCAAGTCTTTATATTGCCTATGCGCGGACGAATAGGTTTTAATAGTAAATATACAAGATGCAGCAATGAAATTCAAGGAGCTGGCGGGTGCACTTGCAATAGCATTTATGCCTCTCCAGGCAGCGGCCCAAGATTTGATGAAAGTGACGGCCAACGTATCAGAAACCCAACAATATGTATGTGTTTCAGAGTGGCAAAAAAACCCCAGGCTTAGATTTTGTTACGAAGGTGATAAAAACTTCACTTTTGGTTCCTTCATACCGCTTTCGAAAAACAAAATAAAAATAGTTATAGGCAATAGAAATGATTTAGATGAACAAGGCATATACGTCATCCATGACAAGGGCCGCCTATCGGTTGGTTTTGGCGTAGAACATTTGAATGATAAGCTGTCCGCCGAGGCACATTCAAGAATCCGAATAAACGCGAATAATGCGCTTTTTGCAGGCTATGGAATCGCAGAAGGCACATCAACAGTATCTGCCGGATATATGTACGATATCGGAAAAAATCATTTCGCCGTCGGCGTGGCGAAAAGAAATAATGAACTGGACAAAAATATGGGTGTACAATTCAGCGGAAAAACACAGCTGTTGTTGTACTACTCCATAGACAACAACGCGAAGTTCTTTTATTCAAGGGACGAAAATTTTCAGTCGCTGTTTGGGTTCATAAGATTCGGAGAAAAATACATACCGTACACACGCGGCGCATTTGACGCCGACAGGTTCGATTTCTTGCAGCAGCCAACGGTGCTCTCGAAATACTGGGCTTTTCATCCGATACTCCCGCCGCAGAACACCCACCTAAGCGAACAGGGGACAGTGGCCATAGCGCCGAAATTTTTCAAAAACGGGAAGACAACGACCTATGGCATGGAAGGATTTCATACATACAAGAAATTCATACATGGCTACGGATTTGAACAGACAATAAAGGACGGCGAGTCAAAGACGAGTTATAGGGTCAGTACAGGCGCAATTATCGGGCCCGGAAGGGTGATAGGGTCATGGGATTCTGGAAAGGGCTTCTCAATTTCCGGCGTGCTTGTTTTGAAGTGATTTGAAAATACTTCAGGAAGAACTATAAATATCATACGATTAAAGTAAAATCATCTAAGAAAGATCTTTAAAATCTTTCTAGATGCTGTTTTCATTCAGTATAACGGAGGAAAAAACATCATGACCCAGATAGAAGTA
The DNA here is from genome assembly GCA_035289405.1 of archaeon. GTDB lineage: Archaea > Aenigmatarchaeota > Aenigmatarchaeia > GW2011-AR5 > GW2011-AR5 > GW2011-AR5. The sequence continues at coordinate 2,254 of DATDXH010000109.1, forward strand.
ACATTCCTTGGGACGACGGCCGGCGTGCCAACCCCACAAAGGAATCACGCGGCGCTATATGTTAGATACCAAAGCGAGAACGAGTACTGCTGCTTGTTTGATTGCGGCGAGGGCACGCAGCGACAGATATTCGCATCCGGGCTTAACTTTATGCGTATCAGCGACATATTCATCACGCACTGGCATGCCGATCATTTCGCCGGTCTGCTCGGCTTGATGGAAACCATGAACCTGGAAAAAAGAACTAAGCCTCTCAACATCTACGGCCCCGAAGCCGACAGATTCGTGGAGAACTTGCTGGATCTCGGCTACGCCTCGAAAAGGTTCGACGTGATAGCGCAACCTGTGCCTTTCGACGGCACGGAAATAACCACGCTACTTGATAATGAGGAATTTTCCATATGTTCAATACCCGCAAAGCACGGCATACCGGCAGTAGCTTACGCATTGGTCGAGAAGGATCGTGTAAAGATAGATAAAACAAGGGCAAAATCCTTCGGATTGCCTGAGAAGGGTCCGATATTCAAGAAAATAAAAGAAAACGGCAGCACAGAGTTCCATGGAAAGACAATAAAGCTGGAGGACATAGCGATGATAGAAAAAGGCAAGAAGTTCGTGTACTCAGGCGATACGATGCCGTGCAGGAACGTAGTCAAGCTCTCCGAGAATGCGGACGTGCTCGCCCACGATTCAACATTCTTCGAAGAGGATGATGATAACCACAGGCACACGAGCGTGGGCGACGTTCTCAAGTTAGCGGAAGAAGCCGGAGTGAAGCAGTTGATACTTACCCACATAAGCCGGCGCTATCAGGACATAGAAAAGATGAAGGAAAAAATAGAAGGTCACGCAAACGTAAAGATAGCGAAAGATTTCATGAAAATAGAAATAAAATA
>DATDXH010000110.1:0-2876 GCA_035289405.1 archaeon
GCGATTGCTATTACGCCTATCAGAGCCGGATTGTCGTATATGAAATTAGAGACGTCGCCGCTTCCCACAAATGGATTATTATTTGAAGGGGGGTTGCAAGAACAGTCAGCCGCACATGAATTGCACGTCTCGCCGACGGAGCAGATAAAGTCGCCGCAAACCGAGCCAGAAGAGCACGCCGGCAGTCCAGAGGAGCATTCTATTTCATCGTCGCATGCCGGAGCCGTGCAATCGCTTGGGCATAAACAGTAATTCTCATAACTTTGGCATACGTTGTCGCCACACGTAGATGTGCCTATGTAAAAATAACCGATATTCTGGCGCTTGTCGGAATTCTGACTAAGATCCTCAACGTATACATCCACGCTATGACCGCCGAATGTGTCTATAGGAACTTTCGCACTCCATATGTTGTCGTTCCTGGCCAGCGTTATGGCATTGCTAGACGTGCTGCTTTTTATTGTGATTGCCACGGTACTGACATCAGTCCCCTTGTCGTTTACGCCCACAGTGAAGACGACCTCGGTCCTTGACTGGGAGCTTAATGGCTCTATCTTTATGAACGTTATCTCAGGCGGTTTCGCGTCGAGTGCTATAATCTTGCTGGCGGTGTTCGAATTGTTAGCCCTGTCTACGGCCGTAACGCTGGCAGTGTATTTGCCGTCAGCCAGCTCCGACGGGTTGTAGTCGATTTCGCAAAACAAAGTTGTAGACTGCGCAACGCAAGTCATCGGCATTTTATCTGTGTTAAAACCAAACGTGACGTTATTGACATTATGGTTGTTATCAACTACGTTAGCCCTGGCGGTGAAACTCGTCTTAACCGTGCTGGCGGCGTCTATGGTAATGGAAGGTGCAGTGTTGTCAACTATCAATGTGCCCGAATCTGTTATGTTATTGCCAAGCGAATTGCCGGCGCTTGCGGTGACCGTGTAGGACCCGTCCGGAAAGCTTGCCGTAGCCCACGTGTAACTGCATAAAGTGAATCCGGAATTGCAGCTCATTAGGACATTTGTGACGTTGCTGCCTTTTTGTATTTTCAAAGATACGTTTGATATAGTGCTGTCGGAGCCTAGGGTTGCATTCACTGTTATAGTGCCTTTAGCATAGCCGCTCTTGGGCGCCAGCGATATGGCCGTTTGCGAGTTCCTTATTGTAATTGCCAGTGATGATGTATTTGTATTGCTCGCATTGTCCTTTATCGAGAATACGGCCGTATAGTCGCCGTCACTAATTGTCTTTGTGTTGATAGAAGAACTGCATGTGCCTGCGCTGCACGTCAGTGTAAAGCTGCCACCAATCTGGACCCTTGCCGTGGACATGTTAATGCCAGAGTAAGTGTCGCTGACATTCATCGAGAATATCACAGTGTCCTTCAATGTCGTAGACGAAGGCGACGTTATCAGTATATTTGGTTTTTCATTTTCAACCGTGACGTTGGTGATGGTTGTATTGATGTTGCCCACATTGTCTGCAGCACTTATGTAAAGGAAGACGGTCGTGTTGTCTGGGTATGTACTGGCATTCCATGACGCCGCATTGTCCACGACAGTTGTCCACGTTGAGTTGTCGTTGGAGAACTGGACGCTGGACGTGTTGACGCCAGAGACCGCGTCTGACATGGAGATCTTGACGCTCACATTTCCTGAGACGTAGCTGCCCTTTGGCGGCGTCAGAAAAGTTACAAGTGGCGGCGTTCTGTCTATCTTGAATCTCAGCGATGCGTTCTCGTTGCCGAAACTGGCCTTGCCGCCTGTATCGGTCGCTTCAAAATAGAAAAATTCCAGTGTATCAGAGGCGACTATCGAAAATGCAAGAGAATTGGTGCATTTCCAGTTATCCGCGGCGTAGCTGGAACACTGCATTGTATAATTGTTCCACGCCTCGTTGTTGATATACGCGTCCTCGGATATCACAAATAGTCTGACAATACTTGTATCAAGTGTCGAGCTTGACACATTTATGGAAAAATTAATTGTACCCCTGCCGAAATAGCTGTTATTCTGTGGATAGGGGTCAAAAAGCGTCGGAGCTGCGCTTGCATAAGAAGCAAGAAATAATCCTACTATGATAAACAAATACCATTTCATGAATTACCAGCATCCCTGAGGAATTTGACTATATCTTTTTTTGTTATTATGCCAACAAGCCTGCCGCCCTTGACAGCGGGCAACCTGTCAATATTGTGCTTATGCATCAGGGCCGCAGCCTTGTATATGTCCTCTTCCGTGTCTATTGATATTGCCTTTTCGTTCATGAAAAGCTTTACCTTGGTCTTGAGTACCTTATGGAGTTCGTTTTTCGGGTCCTTGGACTTTATCATTGCCACTATGAAAGGCATTGCTGAGCGTTTGTTGATTTTGCCATACACGTCAAGAGTGCGCACGATATCCGTCTGTGTCACGATGCCGACCAACCTGCTGCCGCGCGTCACGGGACAACCGCTTATGTTCCTGTCAGCCAGCAGTGAAACTACGCTGCCCAGAGTATCGGTGGGTTTAACGGTTATGGGGCTTTTTGTCATGAAGTCTTTTACTTTCATTAAATGGTATTGGGGACCGGGGGATAAAAAGTTTAAAAGCTTTGGTTTTCAAGCATTAGTAAACCCATTAAATAGTCTTGTATTATAGATGGGTTTACTATTAGCGTCCAAGAAAGTATAATACTCAAAATGTTTTCTTGGACTCTATAATAGAGTCAAAACAGGGCTAGGGGGCTTATGCATTCGTGTGCATCCTATATTGCTCCGATGAACCTTGTTGTATACGCGCAGACGGGCGTGAGTTGTTCAGAGAATCGATTTTGCATCGTTCTGCTCGCGTTTCAAGTGATAAAATGGATAAGCAAGAGACTCGAAGAATAGTCAGGGTAATGAC
>DATDXH010000111.1:0-5947 GCA_035289405.1 archaeon
GCTATATTTAAAGCTTGTCCAGAAGCCGCCTCGATTGCAAAATCAAATCTTTAATATTGGGTATTTTCGGTTTCTGTTGCAGCAAATCCTGAAGCGTTATTATTTTCTTGTTCAGAAGCTGCCTGTGGACCGACACATCGGTCTTCAATATTGTGACGGGCAGGACTTTCTTGCTTTGAATAAGGGAATCGAGGGCGTACTCATTTTCGTAGCGCCATCCCGTAAGCCGTATTCCTATGCCCTTTGCGTAATGCTTCGCGTGGTCGGAGAATTTCGTATTCGTGACTACCCACGCGGCGTCGAAATTATAGTTGTTTTTGCCGTTCCTGTATCCGTCCACAATGTCCTGCAGACGCGACTGCACCTGCAGACATATGCCAAGGCCCGTAAACCTGTGCGGGTTGAAATGCCGCTTGCATTCTATAAGGAAACTCTTTTCTTTCACGGCTATCAGGTCGACCTGATGTTCAACGTACATGCCTTTTATCAGCTTGTTCCATGTGCAACTGTAACCATGGGCTTCGAGTACTTTCTTTATAAAAATCTCGAAACTGACGGGGTCTAAATTTGCCACCGATTCGCGCATCATGAAAAGCGATCCGTTATCCCGCTTTTCAAGTTCTTCCAGTATCATCTGGTATAATTTGTGCGTTGTGGTGCCGTTCTCGACCGAAGAGGCTATTTTCTTTGCTATCGCCCTTGAATCAGGTTCGCTTACGCCCGAACGTGTGCAAGTGTTGACTATCTTTTGTATATTGAACTCTTCTTTTCTGCCGTCGGCTTTTATTACGTACATTAGGAAATCACGCTCATTATTTTCTTCATTGGATTATCTATTACATAGCATCTGCAATTTTTTTCATCGAACACTATTTTTTCGTACTCCCCGTTCTCCTCCGGAACATATAACAGGAACGGCACTGGTCCAAATACGTGTTCGCCGCTTCTGGAATCGGTTATGTGATCGCTAATCACCGCTATGTTTATGTGTCGCAGCTTTACAAGCTGTGAAAACACTTCAGCGTCTATTTTTTCAAGGTATCTGACCTTGCCGCGAAAATCCCTGTTATGGGCATACGTGTCCGCACCGTTTATGTGGAGTATAACGAAATCATATCTTTCAAGAGCATCCATTGCCACCCTTGCCCTGTACCTCAGGTCGTTTTCAATCTGGCTGAATGGGGCATCTGCTATATCAATCCCAATGTATCTTGATATGCCGCGTATTATATTTACCCCGCTTATCGAGCACGCACGCATGCCATACTTTTTCTTGAATGTATCGACTTTTTTACTGGCGCCGGCCGCGCGCAGCAATATATAATTCGCTTTTATTTTTCTTTTCTTGTTTATTGGGTGATTGGAAAGCAGCACTGACGATTTTTCCAGGAACTTGTTGATCACATCCGAAGTCTTCCTTGCCTTGAATTCCAGAGGCTTTATTTTTACTACATTAGCGCCTGTGTCGCCATCGCTTACGTGACTGCTAATACCCTTACCAGAAAGTTCAAGAACCAGCCTGTGTCCGAAAAGCCTGTAAAGTTTTATTTTTACGCCGTCTATGGATTTTATTTTATTTATCTCTTTGACAAAAATATCAAAACCTTTTTCATCGCGCCCTGCACGCCTGTCAATTATTTTTTTACCTTTGATCGTGGCAAAATTGCCGCGTATGTAAACAGAATTTTTCTTGGGTTTCAATCCTGCCCCGAGCGCTTCCAGATAGCCGCGTCCGGGCTCGTCTGTATAAGAATAGCCAAGAATTTCCAGAGTGGCGACGCTGGAAAGGCTTCTTGAGTTGTAGTTTGGCGCATGAGGGCCAGACCATACACCGCACGTACTATTAGACGCAAGCATGTCGAGATGCGGTTTCTTCGCCTTGGCATATGCACTAGTTGCTTTTTCCGCTGCGCCGTCCAGAATAACCAAAAGTACTTTTTTCATATCTTCTCCATGAGCATCCTGTTTTTTGAAAGCATACTGTATACGTCGTAAGACTTTGCCGTCTTAATTGCAGACCTAAGCTTGGCACTTTTCTCGGCATATATGGTAAAAATTATATCGCCCTTCTTTACGACTTCGCCGGTTTTCTTGCCTAGGAGTACTCCGGCGCCCTTGTCGTTAGGCGTGCCAGCCGAGCGGCATATGTCAACTATTGCCCGGTTGTTTATCCCGTCGATTAGCCCGCTGTGCCTGGATCTTACATGAAATTCGAAATCGCCGATAGCTATATCATCAATTTTTATCCTGGGGTTCCCGCCCTGCGCGCCTATTATTTCCCTCATCTTGGCCTCGGCTTTGCCGCTTTTTATCATTTCTTCGGCAAGTTTCTTGTTGCCTTTCCCCACCATGCCGAAAAGTATGCCGGCTATGGAGGTTGCTTTATCAAAAACGTCGCTTCTTGTTTTGCCTGTCAAGTTCTGCAGAGCCTCGCGTGCTTCGAGAGCCGGTCCTATGGCATAGCCGACTGGCTGGTCGCCGCGTGTTACGGCACAATCAACTTTTATGTTCATTTTCTTTCCAAGTTCTATGAATTCTGACGCCAATCGCTCGGCGGATTCTTTGCTATCTATCTTCGAACCGTTGCCAGTTGGAATATCAATAACAAGGTATTTGCATCCGACCGACGCTTTTTTGCTCATCACAGAAGGCAGCAAAAGCGGGTCCAGTCCCAGTGAGTGCTCTATGCGTATAAAAAGATCGTCAGCCGGGGCCATGTCCACGGCGCCGCCCCACACTAGGCATCCTCCGGTTTTTTTAACAACCCTCTTTATTTCGTTTGTGTCAAGCTCAACGGGCGCGAGCACTTCCATCCTGTCTGCCGTGCCCGCTGGCGAGGTTATGGAACGTGAAGATGTCTTTGGCATTGTCAGGCCGGCGGCCGTGATTATCGGAACGACAAGCATTGACGTCTTGTCGCCGGGCACGCCGCCTATGGAATGCTTGTCTACAACCTTGCCGCTGAACTTCAGTTTTTTGCCGGTTTTTATCATGGCCCGCGACATGTTGAAGCTTTCGTTTAATGTAAGCCCGCGCACATGCAGGGCTGTTATGAAAGAAGCAAGCTCGAGGTCGTTTAAATTTCTTGCAACGACATCGGAAACTATTTCCAGCAGCTCATTGTAGTTCAATTCGGCGCCGTCTGTTTTTCTCCTTATGTAATGTTTGCTGACAAGGGGTTTTCTTGCTTCTGCATGAACGATGTCGCGTGTTTTAAGTTTCATCGAGTCCCTGACGTCATTATAGACCACTATACTTCCCGGTTCGACAAAATCTTTCGAGACGTCCACGGTAACCGTGGTCCTTCTGCCACCCTTCCGCAGTACAATCTTATCCAGGGGATGGACACCAAACTCCATGGCGTCCTTGATGTTTATGACGCAGATGGACTTGCCGCCTGTGTCGAGACTTATTATTTTTACTTTTAGCTTCATTTTCTCGTGACTCCTTTTTCTGTAACGACACCGGTTACGTATTTCCACGGCGTGATATCAAAGGCCGGGTTGAAAATTCTTGCATCCTTCAAGTCACTATGACCAAGCTCTGACGGCGGTCGTTGTTCCATCACTATCTTCTTTCTTTTGTCTGTGGTGAAGGATGACGTAATGACGTAAAATGGTTTTTTGTTTTCCTTTGCAACGAGCGCAAGAGGGTGCGTGCCGACTTTGTTAACCAAGCCCTCCCTGCGTAATGCGTCGGCCCCTACCACCACGACGTCTGCGCGCCCTATAAAGTCACTTATCGCAGAATCAATTATAAATGAAACGTGAATCCCGTTTTTTAGTAGTTCCTTCGCAGTCCTGACGCCCTGGTCCCGCGGCCTTGTTTCTGTCACTATGACTTCCTTTATGCGTTTCTTGTTTTTTACAAGTGCCTTGACTACAAAACTTGAATGGCAGTGCGTCAGAACCACAGGTTTCTTTTTGAAAATTTTAGAAGCGTTCTTTGCCGCAGTATCGCGTGATGTTTTCAGGTCTTTTATAACCTGCCGTATCGCGTCCGGGTTCTTTTGTTTTATGCGGTCTATGGCGTTGTGGAGTACCACGGCAGTGGGCCTCGCCGCAAGCAGTTTTCTGCATTCTGTATTAAACTTGCTTCCGAACCCATTCCTGGCCGAGAATTTAAGCAGGTACTCCATCGAACTCAGTGCGATGGTAGTGGCGCTCTGCACATCCAGCGCCTTGAGGCGTGCTATAAAATCCATATTTATATACTGTGCAAAACCCGAATATATAGACGGGCTATACCCTAACCCACTAACAATCTGTATGTCACCGGCAGGTTCATGTTGGCTATAAGAATTTTGTATTGATTATAGGGACATGCTATTCGGCACAAAGGACGACAAAATAGAAAGTCTGGAGAAAAAAATACGGGACATGGAAAAGAAGCTCGAAGCCGGGATGAAGAATGTGGACGATACTGTATCCACGTTAAATCAAATAATACTAAAACTTCAGGTTGAGAATACCCGCCTAAGGGGTGAAAGAGATTTTCTTGTAGAACGGCACAAAAAGATGCTGAAAAGGGTTCCCGTGCCGGACCTTGCTGGTGAAATAAATGAAAGGTTTGTAAAGCCGGCAGCCATCAGGATAAAGGAAAATGCGGATTTCGTGGGATTATTAGCAAAAGAAGGCTTCGTGGATACAAAACCCAAAAATGAAAAGAAAAAGAAAGAGGAAAAAATAGACGCGGCACAGGAACTGAAAAAACTTATCGACGAGCCAAAACCAAACCACGGCAAGACCATCGACGGACTTTTTGAGCTCGTAAGCAAAAATGGCCACATGAGGGCTGACGACGCCGCGAGAAAACTTAACGTGCATGAGGTGCAGATAGAGGAATGGGGAAAAATACTGGAGGATCACGAGATGATAACGATGAAAAAAACAACCTTCGGCAAGATGGAACTGATAAAAATTTGAACGGGAAAAGACCGGCGGTATTTTCTATATTTTACCATGTCTGGGCGCCCGTTCATGTCCAAGAAATTGAATTTTATGGCCAAAAATTTCTATTATTGTTTGCAGACTATGCAGTTGTCGACCTTGTGAAAATCTCCCTTTACAAAGCCTCTTTCTATCACGACTTTAGAAATGCTGCACATTGTAGTTGCCAGGCTGTAATGGTCTATTTTCTTTGAATGGAGCTGCTCACAAAGCTCTTTTATTTCGTTCTTTGCCAGAGCCTCTATCTCGTTGCTCTTTCCGCGCAACTGCCTCATGTACTGTGATACGGCCGGTTGGCTCACGTCAAGCATCTTGGCAACTTCACCCTGATTCATGTTATAATTGGCCATAAGTTCCTTGGCCACGGCTGCCCTAAGGGTCGGCATTATATCGTGAACCACAATCTCACAAACAGTCCTCATAATCCCTGTTTGGGACTAGACTTTAAATATCGAGAGAATCCATCACAATAAGATTTTTGGATTCTCTTATGCTCAAAATTGTCTTGCAATTTTGGCATGCCAGTTGTGTGCAACTGAGCATACAGGAATACGAGATTGAGTTTCACTCAATCTGTATGGGTTGAATAGAATTCAACACTATACCACATTATAGTGATCCAAATAATAAATCGGGATACCCACATATTTGGATCACATACAGGGATAATCGAAGATTATCCTGTACAGGTGAAGCTTCGCTTCACCTTGTATAGTCAACAAGGAAGTAATATACCGCTTATTTTCTTGTATGACTATAATATTCATTGTTTGAAAACAGTGATATTCCTAGTATCGAGAGGACTACTGCACGCGGCCGGTGCATGTTGCGAAATCCGTATTGTCCTTTATTCCGTCCACAATATCGTACGACACGGAAATTTTGTTTACGAATGTTTCGTTTGCCTTTCTGCTGGACACAGAACTCTCAAGAAGCAGTACGTCGCCCGCTGGCACACGCTGTCCGGCCATATCAAGGTCAACGCCATCCAGAGACGC